>NZ_JBHXRD010000002.1:212102-330999 GCF_042717325.1 Streptomyces sp. NPDC058637
CCACCCCGGGGGGGCGCGGCACACCACTCTGCGGCCCCCCCTTTTGTGCCCCCCGGCCGGTCCGGCGCCTCCCACGGTCGACCCGCTGCTGGGCTGCAACCGGGAGGAGTACCGGCTGTGGTTCGTGCCGAGCGGAGCGCTGGACCGGGTCAGCCGCCTCACACTGAGGCTCGCCCTGCTGAAGTTCCGGATCCCCGGCAGGGTGGCCCGGCTCTACCGAGCCGTCCGGCCGGACGCCTCACCCGGAGTGATCCTCGGCGAGATGGCCACCGACCTGCTGCTGCGAGGGCCCTTCAACCGGCCCGGACGGACCGCCCCGGGATCAGACGAGGTCGAACCGGTCGAGGTTCATCACCTTGTCCCACGCCGCGACGAAGTCCTTCACGAACTTCTCCTTCGCGTCGTCGCTCGCGTAGACCTCGGCGAGCGCCCGCAGCTCGGAGTTGGCCCCGAAGACCAGGTCGACCCGGCTGCCGGTCCACTTGACCTCGCCCGTGGCCGAGTCGCGGCCCTCGAACGTGTTCGCGTCCCCGGACGTCGCCGTCCACGTCGTGCCCAGGTCGAGCAGGTTGACGAAGAAGTCGTTGGTCAGGGATCCGGGGGTCGTCGTGAGGACACCGAGCGACGACTGCTGGTGGTTCGCGCCCAGGACGCGGAGACCGCCGACGAGCGCCGTCATCTCGGGGGCGCTCAGCGTCAGCAGGTTCGCCCGGTCCGTCAGCAGGAACTCGGCCGGCAGCCGGTTGCCCTTGCCGAGGTAGTTGCGGAACCCGTCGGCGGCCGGCTCCAGCGCGGCGAAGGACTCCACGTCGGTCTGTTCCTGCGACGCGTCCACCCGGCCCGGCGTGAAGGGGACCTCCACGTCGAAACCGGCGTCCTTCGCCGCCTGCTGGACGGCCGCGGCGCCGGCCAGCACGATCAGGTCGGCGAGCGAGATCCGCTTGCCGTCGGTCCGGGCGGAGTTGAACGACTCCTGGATGCCCTCCAGGGTGCGCAGCACCGACGCCAGCCGGTCGGGGGAGTTGCTCTCCCAGCCGCTCTGCGGCTGGAGACGGATACGGGCGCCGTTCGCGCCGCCCCGCTTGTCACTGCCGCGGAACGACGAGGCCGACGCCCACGCGGTGGACACCAGCTCCGACACGGACAGGTCCGAGGCGAGGACCTGGCTCTTGAGGGAGGCGACGTCCGTGGCGTCGACGAGCGTGTGGGTCACTGCGGGGAGGGGGTCCTGCCACACCAGTGTCTCGGCCGGGACCTCGGGGCCGAGGTAGCGCACGACCGGACCCATGTCACGGTGGGTCAGCTTGAACCACGCCCGGGCGAAGGCGTCCGCGAACTCGGCCGGGTCCGCCAGGAAGCGCCTCGAGATCTGCTCGTACGCGGGGTCGAACCGGAGCGCGAGGTCCGTGGTGAGCATCGTCGGGGCGTGGCTCTTCGACGCGTCGTGGGCGTCGGGCACGGTCCCCGCCCCGGCGCCGTCCTTCGGCCGCCACTGGTTCGCGCCCGCCGGGCTCTCGAACAGCTCCCAGTCGTGGCCGAACAGGATCTCGAAGAAGGTGTTGTCCCAGGTGGTCGGGGTGTTCGTCCAGATGCCCTCGAGGCCGCTGGTGATCGTGTCGCCACCCTTGCCGGTGCCGTGGCTGTTCTTCCAGCCGAAGCCCTGCTGCTCGATCGGGGCGGCCTCGGGGTCCGGGCCCACGCTGTCCGCGGGGCCGGCACCGTGGGTCTTGCCGAAGGTGTGACCGCCCGCGATCAGGGCGACCGTCTCCTCGTCGTTCATCGCCATCCGGCGGAACGTCTCACGGATGTCACGGGCCGCGGCGAGCGGGTCCGGGTTGCCGTTGGGGCCCTCCGGGTTGACGTAGATGAGGCCCATCTGGACGGCGCCGAGGGGGCTCTCCAGCTCCCGGTCGCCGGTGTAGCGCTCGTCGCCGAGCCAGGTGGTCTCGGGGCCCCAGTAGACGTCCTCGTCGGGCTCCCACACGTCGGGACGCCCGCCGCCGAAGCCGAAGGTCTCGAAGCCCATCGACTCCAGGGCGACGTTTCCGGTGAGAATCATGAGGTCGGCCCAGGAGAGGCTCTGGCCGTACTTCTTCTTGACCGGCCACAGCAGGCGCCGGGCCTTGTCGAGATTCCCGTTGTCCGGCCAGCTGTTGAGGGGGGCGAAGCGCTGCTGCCCGGCCCCGGCGCCGCCGCGGCCGTCGCTGATCCGGTAGGTGCCCGCGCTGTGCCACGCCATCCGGACCATGAACGGGCCGTAGTGGCCGAAGTCGGCCGGCCACCAGTCCTGAGAGGTCGTCAGCACCTCGGCGATGTCCTGCTTCACGGCCGCGAGGTCGAGGGTCCTGAACGCCTCGGCGTAGTCGAAGTCCGCACCGAGGGGGTTGGCCACGGCGGGGTTCTTGGCGAGGATCTTCAGGTTGAGCCGCTCCGGCCACCACTGGCGGTTTCCGCCGCCCTGCGTCGGGTGGGGGGCACGCCCGTGCGCGACGGGGCAGCCACCTCCGCCCTCCGTCTTGGCGTCTACGACGATTGCGTCATGGTTCTCGGACATGGGAATCCTTCCGGGCTGGGCGGATCACGTTGCTCAGGTACTGCGGGCGGTCGTGCGGTCGGGGAGCAGGAGCGGGTGAATCGGATGTCGCCGGCCGGGAGGCGGAGTCGCCGGACGCGGGCGGCGAAGGGGCCCGGTCACCCGCCCGGTCGGTCGATGCCGGCAACGGCACCACGCCCCAGGGCCGGGCCGAGGCGACGTGGGTGTCCGGCCGAGGCGGGAGTGGCGCGACGCGGACGGCTGTCATTCGCCGACCGGCACCGCGCGGGTCCTCGGTGGTGGTCCCGTCACGTCTCGGTCTCCTGTCGTACTGGAGAGGCTTCCCGTCCCTTGGCTATTGCCGGAACCGATCCTACGATGGATGGAGTCCAGGTCAACAAGCGCGCCAAACTCGTATTCAATCGGATCCCGGACGCTCACC
Source organism: Streptomyces sp. NPDC058637 (assembly GCF_042717325.1). Taxonomy (NCBI): domain Bacteria; kingdom Bacillati; phylum Actinomycetota; class Actinomycetes; order Kitasatosporales; family Streptomycetaceae; genus Streptomyces; species Streptomyces sp. NPDC058637. The sequence goes on from NZ_JBHXRD010000002.1 coordinate 215,078, forward strand.
CGGTGAACATCGGACATCCGGCCGAACCTGAACAGGTGAACCGAACATGAGTGACCTGCTGGAGCGATTGCGGGCCCGTGGCTGGCGGATGACCTCGCAGCGGCGTGTCGTCGCGGAGGTCCTCGACGGCGACCACGTACACCTCACGGCCGAGGAGGTGCACGCCCTCGCGGTCCGGAGGCTGCCCGAGATCTCGCGCGCCACCGTGTACAACGCCCTGGGCGAGCTGGTCTCCCTGGGTGAGGTCATGGAGGTCTCCACCGACGGCCGCGCCAAGCGCTTCGACCCCAACGCGCACCGCCCGCACCAGCACCTGATGTGCTCCGGCTGCGGCGCGATCCGCGATGTCCACCCGACCGGCGACCCGTTGGCCGGCCTCCCGGCCGAGGAGCGTTTCGGCTTCACCGTCTCCGACGCCGAGGTCACCTACCGCGGACTGTGCCCGGACTGCGCCCCGGCCGTGCGCCCCTCCCCGGCGGGCGACGCACCCCACTGAGCGGACACGCCCGGGGCACGGTGCGCCCCTGACGGCGTGTCGGCGTCGGTGTGCCCCCTGCGCCCCCGCGCGCGTCGTGCGAGAAGGACCCGCCGCGGCACCGGACCGGTGCCGAACCCGGCTCACACCGGCGTCAGACATCCCGCCGGCGTGAGCTATCTCCCGTCGGCGGGAGATCGACGCCACCCCTGGTGATCGGTACCGTCCACGGGGACAGCGGATGCCGATCCCGGCAGCCGGAGTGACATCGCCACCTGGGGCCGCGTGCCCGCAACACGACAGGGGACATTGATGTTCCGCAAGGTATTGGTCGCCAACCGGGGCGAGATCGCGATCCGCGCGTTCCGCGCGGCGTTCGAGCTCGGCATCTCCACCGTGGCCGTGTTCCCCTACGAGGACCGAAACTCGCTGCACCGCGCCAAGGCCGACGAGGCCTACCAGATCGGCGAGAAGGGCCACCCGGTACGGGCCTACCTCTCGGTCGACGAGGTGATCAAGGCCGCGCTGAAGGCGGGCGCCGACGCCGTCTACCCCGGATACGGCTTCCTGTCCGAGAACCCGGGCCTCGCCGCCGCGTGCGCCGAGGCCGGAATCACCTTCGTCGGGCCCCCCGCTCCCGTACTGCACCTCACCGGCAACAAGTCCCGGGCCGTCGCGGCCGCCCGCGAGGCCGGCGTTCCCGTCCTGAAGTCCTCGGAACCGTCCACCGACGTCGACACGCTGGTCGCCGCGGCGGATTCCATCGGGTTCCCGGTGTTCGTCAAGGCCGTCGCCGGCGGCGGCGGGCGGGGCATGCGGCGCGTCGCCGAGCCCGCCGAGCTGCGGGAGTCGATCGACGCGGCGATGCGCGAGGCGGAGTCGGCGTTCGGCGACTCCACCGTCTTCCTGGAGCAGGCGGTCCTCAACCCGCGCCACATCGAGGTGCAGATCCTCGCCGACACGCAGGGCAACGTCGTCCACCTGTACGAGCGGGACTGCTCGTTGCAGCGACGCCACCAGAAGGTGGTCGAGATCGCGCCCGCCCCGAACCTCGACCCCGAGCTGCGCGCACGCATCTGCGCCGACGCCGTCGCGTTCGCCGAACACATCGGATACGTCAACGCGGGCACCGTGGAATTCCTGGTCGACGAGCGCGGCAACCACGTCTTCATCGAGATGAACCCGCGCATCCAGGTGGAACACACGGTCACCGAGCAGGTCACCGGACGGGACCTGGTGATCGGGCAGCTCCGCATCGCCGCGGGGAAGTCCCTCCCGGAACTGCGCCTGACGCAGGACGACATCGTCCTCAACGGCACGGCCATGCAGTGCCGCATCACCACCGAGGACCCCGCCAACGGTTTCCGCCCCGACACCGGCACCATCTCCGCCTACCGCTCCCCGGGCGGCCCCGGCGTACGGCTCGACGGCGGCACCGTCCACACCGGTGCCGAGGTGTCCGCCCACTTCGACTCGATGCTGGTCAAGCTGACCTGCCACGGTCACGACTTCGCCAACGCCGCCCGCCGCGCACGGCGGGCGATCGCCGAGTTCCGCATCCGCGGAGTGGCCACCAACCTGCCCTTCCTGGGCGCCGTGCTCGACCACCCCGGCTTCCGCGAGGGCCGCATCACGACGAGCTTCATCGCCGAGCACCCGGAGCTGATCAGGGCCCGCCCCTCCGCGGACCGCGGAAGCCGCATGCTCGCCTATCTCGCCGAGACGACCGTCAACCGCCCCCACGGCCCGCGCCCCCAGGTCATCGACCCGGTCGCCAAGCTCCCTCACCTCCCACCGGGAGCACCGACCACCGAAGGCTCACGCCGGCGCCTCGCGGCACTCGGGCCGGAGGCGTTCGCGGCGGAACTGCGTGCGCAGCGGGCCGTCGCCGTGACGGACACGACCTTCCGCGACGCCCACCAGTCCCTGCTGGCCACCCGGGTGAGGACGCGCGACCTGCTGGCCGTCGCCCCGCACGTCGCCCGCACCGCACCGGAGCTGCTCAGCCTGGAGTGCTGGGGCGGCGCCACCTACGACGTTGCCCTGCGTTTCCTCGCCGAGGACCCCTGGGAGCGGCTCGCGGCCCTGCGGGAGGCGGTGCCCGACATCTGTACGCAGATGCTGCTGCGCGGCCGCAACACCGTCGGCTACACGCCCTACCCCGTCGAGGTGACCGAGGCGTTCGTCGCCGAGGCGGCGGCGACCGGCATGGACATCTTCCGGATCTTCGACGCGCTCAACGACGTCTCGCAGATGCGTCCCGCCATCGACGCCGTACGCAACACCGGTACCGCACTCGCCGAGGTCGCCCTCTGCTACACCTCGGACCTGTCGGACCCGTCCGAACAGCTCTACACGCTCGACTACTACCTGCGTCTCGCGGAGCAGATCGTCGAGGCCGGCGCCCACGTCCTGGCCATCAAGGACATGGCCGGCCTGCTGCGCCCGCCCGCTGCCCGCACCCTGGTCACCGCACTGCGCGAGCGCTTCGACCTCCCGGTGCACCTGCACACCCACGACACGGCGGGCGGCCAGCTCGCCACGCTGATCGCCGCGATCGACGCGGGCGTCGACGCGGTCGACGCCGCCGTCGCCTCGATGGCGGGCACCACCAGCCAGCCGTCCCTCTCGGCGCTCGTCGCGGCCACCGACCACACCGAACGCGCCACCGGGCTCTCGCTCGACGCGGTCGGCGGACTCGAGCCGTACTGGGAAGCGGTACGCAAGGTCTACGCGCCCTTCGAGTCGGGGCTGGCCTCGCCCACCGGGCGCGTCTACCACCACGAGATCCCCGGCGGTCAGCTGTCGAACCTGCGCCAGCAGGCCATCGCACTCGGCCTCGGCGACCGCTTCGAGCTGATCGAGGACTGCTACGCGGCGGCCGACCGCATGCTGGGCCGGCTGGTCAAGGTGACCCCCTCGTCGAAGGTGGTGGGAGACCTCGCCCTGCACCTGGTCGGCGCCGGGGTCGACGCGGCCGACTTCGAGTCCGACCCCGGCAAGTTCGACGTACCGGACTCGGTGGTCGGATTCCTGCGCGGCGAGCTGGGCGACCCGCCCGGTGGCTGGCCCGAGCCGTTCCGTACGCGCGCGCTCCAGGGCCGTCCCGCACAGGCCGAGGCCGCGACCCTGTCGGAGGAGGACCGCGAAGGGCTGGGCCGGGACCGGAAGGCGACGCTCAACCGGTTGCTGTTCCCCGGCCCGACCAAGGAGTTCGAGGCCCACCGCGAGGCCTACGGGGACACGTCCGTACTGCCCACGCAGGACTTCTTCTACGGTCTGGAACCGGACACCGAGCACACCGTCACCCTGGGGGCCGGTGTCACGCTCCTGATCGAGCTGGAGGCGATCTCGGAGGCCGACGAGCGTGGCTTCCGCACGGTGATGGCCACGCTCAACGGCCAGCTGCGCCCGGTGTCGGTGCGGGACACGTCCGTCGCCACCGAGGTCAAGGCCGCGGAGAAGGCCGAACGGGGCAACGACGGGCACGTCCCCGCACCCTTCGCGGGTGTCGTGACGCTGCAGGTGGCGCAGGGCGACTCGGTGTCGGCGGGTCAGACGGTGGCCACCATCGAGGCGATGAAGATGGAGGCCTCCATCACCGCCCAGCGCGCGGGCACGGTCACGCGACTGGCGATCGGGAAGATCCAGCAGGTCGAGGCCGGCGATCTGCTCATCGAGATCGGCTGACACCGCGTCGTCAGGACCGGCGGCCGGCCCGGGAATCCCACCGGGCCGGCTTTCCGCGCCCCGGGAATCCCACCGGGCCGGCTTTCCGCGCCCCGGGAATCCCACCGGGCCGGCTTTCCGCGCCCCGGGCCGTCGTCACCCGGCGGCCGGGGCGCGCTCGGCCTCGATACGGCGCAGGCGTTCGGCGTCCGAGGTGCGGGGGCAGGTGCCGCAGGCCTCCTCCGGGCGGATCGTGTAGTAGAGACAGCACCCGGTCCGGTCCCGCGTCGGGTGCGACATGCCGTCCGCGTCCGTCAGCCACCGGAATCCCGCGCCGGCCGGGAAAGGCCGGACAGGCCCCGGGAGCAGCCGTCCGGCGGCGGCGACCGCCTGTGCCTCCTCGCCCAGCATGCGGCCCACGTACCAGATGCCCGAGACGAGGTCGTCCTCGACCATGCCCCACAGCGCCCGGTGCCCGCGCCGCACGCGGGGCCCCAGCGCCGCGCACAACGGGCGCACCAGATCGGCGACGGCCGTGCGCAGCACGTCGCCCAGCGAGGCCTCGTCCGGCACCGTACGCACCCCCGAAAGCCCCTGTGCCGGGTCGCCCGGCAGGCAGGCGAACGTACCCGGCACCACCTGGTACCGGTCCTCGCACCGGCCGACCCGTACGTCCTCCGGGCGGACCAGCGGCACCCGGCGGTCCAGGTACCAGGGCCCGGCGACCAGCAGGCACATCGACCAGAGACAGTCGTGCAGCAGCCGGGAGGCGACCACGTCGGGGCGGGCCCGGTGGTCGTAGCGGTCCGTGATCCTGGTGGCCTCCGCGTCGAGGAAGGCGTCCAGCGCACCGGGCCGGAGCGCCAGTTCGGCGACGTCGACCCAGCTCCGCCCGGCCGGGACGCCGGGCTCGGCGACCTCCGCGTCCAGGCCCGGACAGAGCCGGGTGAGGCGGCGGTAGGTGGATGCGAGGAGGGCGGCGGAGCTCTCGGCGGGCCGGAGGGGCGCCGGTGCCGGGGCGAGGATCACGAAAGGCTCCTGGAGGGACGTGCGCACGAAGGGGCGCGATCCGCGGCCGTGGCGGCAGTCGGCGGATCAGCTTGCTTAGGGGAGCCTCACCTTACTACCCGTCAGCAGGTGCTCCGGCGAACCCCCCGCTCGTGTCGATCAGTTGGTGGAAATAGGTTTGCCTAACCTAAGCTCTCTTTCGATTCCCGTCGTACCAGCGTGCCGGAAGTGACCGCCCATGCAGACGTACCTGCTCGCCCTCAATCCGACCGACTCGGTCGTCAGCGGCTTCCTCCCGGCCGCCGGGCGGCTCGGCCTGTCGGTGACGCTGCTGACCGACAGGCCGGAGACGTACGGACCACCCGGCTCCCTCGGGCCGGACGTTCAGGTCACCGCCTGCGACGTCCGCGACCACCACGCCGTGATCACCCACATCGCGCGGCGCGGGCGGCCCGCCGCTGTCTTCACCAACAGTGACCACCTCCAGACCCAGGGCGCCCTCGTCGCCGAGTTCTTCGGCCTGCCCGGCAAGAGCTGGCGGGCCGCCCTGCGCACCAAGGACAAGGCCCTGATGCGCCGACACCTCGCGGCCACCGGGGCCGACGCCGTCCGTGCCGTCGAGGTCCTGCCCGGCCAGGCGCCGGACGCGTGCGTGGAGGCCGGGGGAGTGCCCTACCCCTGCGTCGTGAAACCCCGCGAGGGCGTCGCCAGCGAGGACGTCGTACGGGCCGACGACCCCGCCGCACTCCTGCGCCTGTGCGGGGAGATCCGCGCACGCCGACCGGACGCCGCCCTGGTCGTCGAGGAGTTCCTGCCCGGCGAGCTCTACACCCTGGAGACCCTGGGCGACGGCCGCCGTCTGCACGTCCTCGGCGGATTCCACACCCGTCTCTCGCCCCCGCCGTACTTCGTGGAGGAGCGGCTGACGTACATCCCCGAGCCCCCCGAAGCCGTACGCGCGCAGATACTCGGCCGGCTCGCGCAGCTCGGCGTGGGATTCGGGGCCTGCCACACCGAGTTCGTCGTCCACGAAGGCCGCGCGCGCATCATCGAGGTGAACTACCGGGCCATCGGCGACCACTGCGACCTCCTCCTCGCCGACCTCCTCGGCATCCCGCTCTTCGACCACATACTCGCCACCCATCTGGGTGAACCCCTCCCCGAGAGCCTCGGCGCGCGCACGGACCGCGCCGCCCGGATCGACTCCCCGTGCGCCGACCGTGCCGGGGTGCTCACCTCCGCACCCGGCGCGGCGGACCGCACCGAGGGGGACGTACGCCTCACCTACCGCCCCCTGCGCCCGACCGGTGAGCGCCACCCGCTGCACCGCACCAACCGTGACTACCTCGGCATCCTCCGGACCATCGGCCCCGACCAGGACACCGTGGACCGCGCCGCCGACGCGTTCCTCGCCGCCCAGCGGTGGGAGATCACCCCGTGACCGCCGCCCCGCCCCGCGCCACCGGCCCCGGGACCACCGGCCCCTGGACCACCGAACGCCCGGCCGCGGACCACCAACTCCTGCGCGTGCTCGGTGCCCTGCTGCGGGAGGACGTGGCCGGGCTCCGCACCCGCGGCACCCTCCTCCACCGTGCCGACGGCCCCTGGCTGCGGCTCGGCACCGGCCACGGCCAGGCACTCCTCCTCCCCGTACGCGAGGACGGCTTCCAGAGCACCTGGGCCGCGCGGCTGCCCCTCCTGCGCCAGGAACCCGACGCCACCGACCTGACCACCTGCGACGCCGTACTCGCCGCCCTCGCCAGGCTCGCCGCCCCGGAGGACGCGCCCGGCTACACGGCCTTCGCGGAGGAGTGCCGCAGCGACCTCGCGGCCCGCCACCTGCACGCCGCGACCCGCGACACGGTCCTCGCCCGCCTGACGGACAGCCACGGGCCGCGCCCGGCACACTGGCACGGCCACACCGGATCCCTCGCCCACGACACCCTCGCGGCCCGGACCGACCACCCCGTCCACCCCGTACCCCGAGGCCGGAAAGGGCTGGGGGAGCCGGAACTGCGGTCGTACGCACCCGAGTTCCACCCCCGCTTCGCGCTCCGCTGGCTGTCCCTGCCCGCCGAGCACGTCACCACGGCACCCGCGGCCGGCTCCGGCGCCGCCTCGCACCCCGGCCCCGACGTGACCCCGCCCACCGGCCCCGCCCGGGAAACCGGAGGCGTACGGCTGGACGACGGCTGGCCCACCCCCGCCGAGCTGGGCCTGCCGCGCGGCCACCACGAGGGACACGTCCTGCTGCCCGTCCACCCCCTCACCGCCGCGGGCCGCCTCCACGACGCCCTGGCCGAGACCGGCCTCGCCCGGCACGCGGTCCTCGCCGAACGGCCACTGGTCCACGTCGTTCCGACCCTGTCCATGCGGACCGTCGCGCTCGCCGACCGGCCCGGCACCCACCTCAAACTCCCACTCGCCACCGCCACCCTGGGCCTGCTCAACCGGCGTACCGTTACCCCCGGCTCACTCCGTGACGGCGCCGCCGGGCAGCGCCTCCTGGAGGGCGTCCTGCACCGCGAGACCCGTTTCGCCGGGCGCGTCCTGCTCGCCGACGAGAGCTGCTACGCCCACGCCGGCCACGAACTCCTCGCCGTACTCCGCCGCACCCAGCCGGCCGGACTCGACGACGCCACCGTCCTCCCGCTCGCCGCACTGCTCGCACCGGCCCCGGACGGCGGCCTCGTCATCGGCCACCTCGCCGACCGTTTCCACGGCGGCGACCGGGTCGCCCTCGCCGACGCGGTGCTGACCCTGCTGCTGGACTGGCAGACGACCCTCTTCGGCCACGGCATCGCCCTGGAGTCCCACCAGCAGAACATCTCCCTGGTCCTCGGCGGCGGCACGGACGGGCCCCGGCTGCTCCTGAAGGACAACGACGGACCGCGCGTCCACACCCGTCGGCTGGCCGAGGCCTGGGGGTGCGCCGAACCGACCGCCGACGCCCTCGGCTTCGCAGACCGGCGGATATGCGTCACGGAGGACGGGGCCGTCGCCGACCTGTTCACCGCCATCACCGTCCACCTGTGCGCGGGTTCCCTGGCCTTCGGCCTCGCCGCGCACGGCACCGCGCCCCTCGGCCGGCTGCTCGGGCTGATACGCGACCGGCTCGCGGAGGCGATCGACCGGACCGCCGTCACCCGGCCCGGCGCCGCGGCCGTACTGCGCGCCCGCGTCCTCGACGCGCCCGAACTGCCCGTGAAGGCCATGGTGACGGCCGGCACCCTGCTCACCAAGGCCCGGTCCGGCGCAGCCGACATCAACAAGCACTACACCACCGGCCCCAACTACCTTTTGCGGAAGGCATGAACCCCGATGCCCAGCACGACCACACCCCGCACCCCGGCCCGCACCCCGCTACGCCCGCCCACCGCCGACGAGGCGGTCGGCCACACCCTCCTCAACTGCCTGCTGCGTGAGGCGACCGCGCCGGAGGACCGCACCCTCACCGACGGCCGGCTGGTCCTGCGCCTGCCGCACACCGACACGCTCCTACGGGTCGGCGTGCGCCGCGCCTCCCTCCTGGGCGCACACCGCTTCACCGGCCCCGCCGACGTCCGCGAGGGCCTGCCGGACGGCGCCTGGACGGCGATCGGATGGCAGCGGCTGGCCCAGCTGGTCCATGCCGAACTCTCCCTTCGCACCGGCACGGAGAACGACGAGTTCCTGGCCCAGGTGGCCGCCGGGCACCGCGCCGTCGCCAGCGCCCTCGGCCGCCGCGCCACCGCTCCGGCTCCCGCCCTTGCGGTGGCCACCGACGACCCGGCGGCCCGCCCCGGGGATCCGACGGCCGTCTACCTCGCCTCCGAGCAGTCCCTGATCCTCGGCCACCGCTTCCACCCCACGCCCAAGGCGCACGGTGCCGACCCCGAGGCCTGGGCCGCGTACGCCCCGGAGGAAGGCGCACGCTTCCCGCTGCACCTGCTCGCCGTCCGGGAGGGGTTCGTCGCCGAGGACACCGCCGAGCCCGGGGGAGCGGCCGCCCTCGACCGGACCGGTGAGGCACCGCCCGGATACCGGCTGCTGCCCGCACATCCCTGGCAGTACCGACTGCTCGGCGACCACCCCGCCCTGCGGGCCGCCGTCGCCCGCCGGGACGTGCTCGACCTCGGTCCGTCCGGAGCCCCGGTCACCCCCACCGCCTCCGTGCGCACGGTCCACGACGGGCACGCCTTCCTCAAGTTCAGCCTGGACGTCCGCATCACCAACTGCGTGCGGAAGAACGCCTCGTACGAGCTCACCGGCGCCGTCGCCCTGACCCGGCTGCTCGCCCCCGTCCTCGCCGACCTCACCCGGCGCCACCCGGCCGCCGGTGTGCTCCGCGAGCCCGCCTACCGCTCGCTCGCCCTCCCCGGCGCGGACGGCCGCCCCGACCGCACCCTGCTCGAAGGCTTCGGGGTGATCGTCCGGGAGGGCCTCGCCGGGCACACCCCCGCGGGCACCACTCCGCTGCTGGCCGCCGCCGTCGCCGACGAGTACCCGCTGGGCCCCGGCCGGGTCTCCGCGCTCCTCGCGGGCGCCGGACCGGACCGGGCCGCCGAGTGGTTCGGGCGCTACACCACCCTGCTCGTGCCACCCGTCCTGACCGCGTTCTTCCGCCACGGTGTGGTCCTCGAACCACACCTCCAGAACGTCGTCGTCTGCGTCGGCCGCGACGGCTTCCCGCAGCGGGTCCTCTTCCGGGACCTCGAAGGCACCAAACTCCTGCCCGACCACCACGCCGCCGCGCTGCGCGCGCTGCCCCGCGAGGTCGCCGAACCCCTCACGTACGACCGGCGGCGCGGCTGGGACCGGGTCGTCTACTGCCTCTTCGTCAACCACCTCGCCGAAGTCCTGGCCGCCGTCGCCGACCTCCACCCCGAGACCGAACCCGCCCTCTGGCGGCAGGTACGCGCCACCGTGGAGCGGAGCGCCGACACCCTCGGCCGACCGCCGCGCCTGCAAGCCCTGCTGGCAGGCGCACCCCTCCCCGCCAAGGCCAATCTGCTCACCCGCTGGCGCCGCTCGGCGGACCGGGACGCCGGGTACGTCCACCTGCCCTCCCCGCTGGCCGTACCGCCCACCGCATGAACCCCGCGCCCGCCACCGACGAACGGATCACCGGTGCACCCCTCCCTGCTCACCCCCGCCGTACGGGCCGAAGCGCAGGCCCTTCCGGCCGCCGAACTGCCCAGCTACGTACACGATCTGACCGCTCTGCGACTGCACGCGGCGGCCGTGCGCGCCGCCCTTCCGCGCACGGTGGAGCTGTACTACGCGGCGAAGGCCAACCCCGCGGCCGAGATCCTCGCCGCACTCGCCCCGTGGACCGAGGGCTTCGAGGTGTCCTCCGGCGGCGAGCTCGCCCATGTCCGGGCCGCCGTGCCGGGACGGCCCCTCGCCTTCTCCGGCCCGGGCAAGACTCCTGACGAGCTCGCCGCCGCACTGGCCGCCGGGGTGGAGCGCGTGCACGCCGAGAGCCTGCACGAGGTGCGGATGCTGCGGGCACTGGCCGCCCGCACCCACGTCCCCGGCAGCCCGCCCACCCGGGTCCTGCTCCGTATCGACCCGGCCGTCCCGGAAGGGACGCTGACGGGCAGCGCCCTCACCATGGGCGGCCGCCCCACGCCCTTCGGCATGGGGACGGAGGAGGCCTCCGAAGCGCTCCGCCTGCTCACCGGGGACGACTGCCCCGGCCTCGAACCCGCCGGTGTGCACGCCCACCTGGCCAGCGGCCTGCCCGCCGGCGCCCTGCTGGACGTGGCCGGGGCGATCGTGGACGCCGCCGCCGACCTGTCCCACCGTCACCGGACGCCCCTTCCCGAGGTCGGTGTGGGCGGCGGCATGGCCGTGGACTACACGAGCCCCGGCGACCGCTTCGACTGGGCCGCCTACGGAGCGGGCCTCGACGCCCTGGCCCGCCGTCACCCCGGGGTGCGCCTGCGCGTCGAGCCCGGCCGCGCCCTGACCGCCTACTGCGGCTGGTACGTGACCGAGGTGCTGGACGTGAAGCGCAGCCACGGCGAGGACGTGGCCGTGGTCCGCGGCGGTACCCATCACCTGCGGACACCCGCGGCGAAGGGGCACGACCAGCCGGCGGAGGTGGTGCCGGTCGAGCCCTGGCCGCATCCGTGGCCGCGTCCGGCGGCGGTGGGCGACCGGGTGACGGTCACCGGTCAGCTGTGCACCCCCAAGGACGTCCTGGCCCGGGGGCTGGAGGCGGCCGGACTCCGGGCGGGCGACCGGGTGGTCTTCGCCCTGGCCGGTGCCTACGCCTGGAACATCTCGCACCGCGACTTCCTGATGCATCCTCCGCCGGGCTTCCGATTCCTCGGCGGGGCGGGGACAGCACCCACCAAGAGATGTTAATTTAGGTAAGCCTAACCTAAGGAGATGAGATGGCAGTCGCCCCTGCCCGCACCGCCGAGCTCTCCCACGCGGAGCGGATCCGTTCCGTCGTCGCCGCCGCGGGCTCGCTCAGCCTGACCACCGCCGGCGCGTCGTACGACCTCATCGCCATGCACACGGTCGACAGCGGGCGGCTCACGCTCCGGGTGCCCGACGACACACCGCTCGCGGCGGAGATGGTGTGTGCCCCGCACGGCGCCCTGGGCGCGCTCGTCGAGTTCACCGATGTCGCGCCCGTCCGGGCACGCGACCGGATCCGCGCCCGGGTCACGCTGTCCGGTTGGTTGACCCGGTCGGGGCGGCGGGACGGGGACGTACTGATCCTCGGCCTGGACCCGGCGCGCGCCGGCGTCCAGTGGCACGGACGCGTCGAACACGTGGATGTGGACGAGGTGTTCAGGTCGGATCCGGACGCCCTGGCGGTCCATGAGGCGGCCATGCTCGGCCACCTGGACGACGACCACCGTGACGTGGTCACCCGGCTCGCCCGCCTCGCCGCCCCCGAGGTCCGCCGGGGGGTGGTCGCCGTCCGCCCGTACGCCATGGACCGGTACGGCTTCACCCTCCGCTACGAGTACGCCCAGGGCCACCGCGACGCCCGCCTCCTCTTCCCGACCCCGGTGCGCGACGCCGCGGAGGTCGGCGGCCAGGTGGAGCTGCTGCTCGCGCACGCCCGGCGCTGCCGGGGCGAGTCCCACTTCTGAGCTCCCCGTACGGGCGGCCGTCCACGGGGCCCGGTGTGTGCCGGGCCCTCGCGGCCACACGGCACGTACCGGAGCGACACCGGCCAGGGTTGTGACGGACGCAGATGGTGCGGAGCCGTACGCCGCGGCGCTGACCCGCGCCTCGCCCTCGGTCTGCGCGTGGCCCTTCACCGGCCCGGAACGGAGCGTGACCGCTGCCCTGTACGGCGCGGGCGCCGTACAGGGCAGCGAGGGTCACGGCTTCCGGGCCACGAGCCCCCACTGGTCGACGGGAGCCGGGTCCTCGTCCGTCGGGCGCCAGAAGGCGATGGACACGAAGCCCGGTTCGAGCAGCTCCAGTCCCTCGGCGCATCCGGTGATCTCCTCCGGTTCCCGCACCAGGTACGGCGGGTTGTCGCCGGAGTCGTAGGCCTCCTGCGCCGCCAGGGTCTGGGGTGTCTTCACCGTGTCGCAGAGCACCAGATAACTGCCCGAGGGCATCCGGGACATGTACCGCTGGACCACCTCGATCCCCTCGGCCGGGGTGAGGTGCCCCAGGGTCGACATCAGGAGGACGGCCACCGGCTCCGAGAGGTCCAGCGTCCTGGCCGCCTCGTCCACCACCGTGTCCGTCAGGGACAGGTCGGCGTCCACATAGGCGGTCCGTCCCTCCGGCGCGCTGGTCAGCAGAGCCGCGGCGTGGACCAGGACGATGGGGTCGTTGTCCACGTAGACGATGCGGGACTGCGGGGCGACGGCCTGCGCGACCTCGTGGGTGCTGTTCTCCACCGGCAGACCGGTGCCCACGTCCAGGAACTGACGCACGCCCAGGCCCGCCAGATGGCGCACGGCACGGGCCTGGAAGGCGCGCGAGGCCTGTGCGATGTCGGCCATCTGCGGATAGGCGGCGGTGACCGCGTCGGCCAGCTCCCGGTCGACCGGATAGTTGTCCTTCCCGCCCAGCCACGCGTTCCACACCCGCGCCGAATGCGGAATGTCCGATCGGATCTTCTTGCGGAACTCGACGTCGTCGACAGCCATCACAGTCTCCTACTCACCCGGCATGCACAGCAGTTGACCCTGACCCAGGGTCTCGTGCGGGTCGTACCCACAGCACGACCGTACCGCTGCCCAGGTGGGAGGACGTACCCGGCCGTGCCCTCGGGGACGTCGACGCAGGCGCTGCGGCCCGCGAGGGGCCGGGCGGAGACGGGACCGGCGCCCCGGGGACACCCCCCGGGACGCCGTGTGACCGGACGTCAGGCGCAGTACTGCGCCTGCTTGCCGATCGAGCGGTACATGCAGTCCGCGTTCTCCACCAGTTGGAGCACCGCGTCCCGGTTGCGCGAGGTCTCCCGCTCGATGACCTCGTCGGGCGGGTAGAAGCCGCCGCCCGAGGACGAGCCGGGGTACATCTCGAAGGTGTAGCCGAAGATCTTCTGCGAGCCCCACAGCCAGTCGTCGATCGAGCCGTCGGTGATGTAGAGGTCGCTGGACTGCTCGGCGGTGTAGCCGTTGCTCGCGCCCATCTTCTGGCCCACGGCGGCGAACGCGTTGCGGTCGTCGGCCGTCATCCCGGTCGTGGTGTCGCTGTACGTGTAGCCGAACGGCCACAGCACCAGCTCGCTGTACGTGTGGAAGTCGATGCCCGCCCTGATCTGCTGCTTCCCGCCGACCACCCGGCTGCGGACGAAGTCCGCCACGACCTTCGTCTCGGGTGCGGACTCGGCGGCGGCACCACGGTAGGTCTCCGACGAACGGCTGGACGAGGAACCGCCGCAGCAGCCCCAGTTGTACGCCCAGTTGCGGTTGAGGTCCGTGCCCACGTAGCTGGAACCGGCGTTCGGCTGCCGGTTCTTGCGCCAGCTTCGGTAGGAGCCCGACGCGATGTCGTACTCACCGCCGTCGGGATTCATGTCCGGCACGATCCACAGCTCGCGGCCGTCGACCGCCTGCGTGATCCTGGAGTCGGTGCCGTAGTCCTCACCGAGCTCGCGGAGCAGGTAGAGCGCCATCTCGACGGTCAGGTGCTCACGGGCGTGCTGGTGCGCGGTGAAGAGGACCTCCGGTTCCGCCTCGTCCGTGCCGACGTTGTCGCTCACCTTGATCGCGACGATGTCCCGGCCCTGGTAGGTCTTCCCGATCACGCGCTTGTTCATGATCGAGGGATGGGCCGCGATGCGCGCGTCGATCTCCGCGCTCATCTCGGCGTAGTTGTGGTACTTGGAGTCCGCCGAAGGGAAGTCCAGCGTGCCGACGGGCCCTTGTGCCCGCGGCTCGGCGGCCGGAGCGGGCAGTACCTCAAGTACATGGCCACCCGCCCGGAGCCTTTCGGCCTGGGCGGTGTCCGCGGTGATCACGACGCCGTGGTCGTGCACCTCGTCGATGGAGACACCGGCCCGCGCGATCGCGGTGCGGTCGGCGGGGGTGTGGTGCCCGGTGATCTCGTACTGCCGGGTCCGCTCGTCCGCGGTGACGGCCGCGTTCCGGGACGAGGCGTCGGCGCCGGTCACAGCGGTGACGGGGGCGGCGAGACCGAGGGCGAGCAGGACGGCGAGAGTGGCCGTGCGTCTGACTTTCGTCGGCCGGGGTTTCCGTGCGTTGACGAGTCGCATGCTGGCAGTCTCCTGAGTCCGGTGGGGTGGGGGGGTGGAGCTGTGCGACGCGCACATGGTCCTGACAGGAGAAGACCGGGTCAAGAGAGAGGTTCCGGCCACCGGCGGGAGGAGGCCCCCGGGGGAGGCCGCACAGCGTCCCCGGCCGGCCCGGGCGTCCACGGTGCGCCGGGCGTCCAGGACGCGGTGCCGGCCGGGTACGTACCCGCACCCGGCCGGCCCGCCACCAGGCCGGCTTCGCGCCGGCCCCCGCGACCCCGGCTGCCCGCTCCGGGTCTACCTCCCCGCGCGCAGGAACACGGGGGCCAGAGCCTCGGCCGAGGTGGTCACGTCCCACAAGGGGGTGCGGTCCACTGGTCGGCCGGTGCCTCCACCGTCTCGCCCCGTGAGAGGCGATGGGCGCAGGACGAGAAGAAGTTCAGCCACTTCTCGCTCCCGGCCGGTTCGTGACCGCAGACGAGGCTGACGGGCAGCACGGTGGCGGGGGACACGGCCCGGGACAGCAGCGTCTGCTCGGCGATCAGCTTGGCCGCCCCGTAGGCGTTCGCGGGCGGGACGGGCGTGGTCTCGACGTTGTGCGGTGACGAGCCGTCGAACACGTTGTCCGTCGAGATCATGACGATGCGGTCCAGCGGGGTCGGCCGCCGGACGGCGCGGGAGGTGAGCGTCACCCGGTGCCCCCGGCGGTCAGCAGCCGGGCGACTCGACGAGGCAGACGGAGAGCCCGGCGTCCTCGCTGAGCCGGGACGCCAGCACACAGCCGGCGACACCTCCGCCCAGGACGACGACGTCGTAGGAGGCCATGGACGGGGCGGACGTCATCGTCATCGTCCGCCCTCGGCTCCGCCGCCCGTGGACACCGGTTCGCCCGTCAGCTCCGCGACCTCCGCGAGGAGCCCGGCGCGGTCGATGGCGTCGCTCCCGGTGGCCGGGACGGTGCAGGCGTAGGCGCCGGCCACGGAGCCGTAGAGGGCGCTACGGCCCAGGTCCTCGCCCGTCAGCCGGCCGAAGAGGAAGCCGGAGGCGAAGGCGTCACCCGCCCCGTTGGAGTCGACCACCGGCTTGCGCGGCTCGACCACGGGGATGTGGACCAGCCCGTCGGCGGTCAGCAGATACGCGCCCTCGGCCCCCGCGGTGGCGATCACGGCCTCGGCCCGCCCCCGCTCCAGGATGCGGTGCATGGTCTTCTCCTTGTCGACCAGGGCGGCGGTGGACACGAAGACGATGTCCACGCCGTAGGCGAACGGCTCGTGATACGGGTTCTCGCCGTCCCAGTTGTGGAGGTCGGTCGAGATGCTGAGACCCGCTTCGCGCAGCTGGGGGAGGGTGAACGCGCACGGATACGTGATGGAGACGTGCGCGTGGCGACTCGCCGAGGCCAGGGAGCGGACCAGCTCCTCGGGGAGGCGGTCGGACTCCTTGGAGCGACTGTCGTCGTAGAGGGAGAGCCGCCGCCCGTCCGGGCCGACGAGGTTGACGGCCCGCTTCGTCCCGCCGGGCAGGGGCACCTCGGTGAAGCCGATGCCCCGGTCGCGGTGGAAGGCGCGGATGAGGTCGCCGGAGGGATCGTCCCCGATCATGTCGAGGTGGTGCGTGCGCAGCCCCAGCGAGCTCAGGCCCAGCGCCACGAAATCGCCGGTCTGCCCGGCCCGGGTCTCGATGCCCGGCCGGATCATGTAGCTGTCCGCGTACGGGAGCGGGAGTTCGGGGACGTACACGATCGTGTCGACGCCCGACCCTCCTAGGACGAGGACGTCGTATCCGCTGCTCATCGCTGTTCCTCTCGCACACGAGGGAGGGTGTCCGGCCCTCGCGCAGACATCGTGGGAGTGTCGGCAACCACCTTTGATTGCAGGTGAGTTAAGCAGCCGGTGACGATCTCAGCAAGAAATTGCAGAGTGTTTCAGCAAGATGTTGCGAACGTTGTCCCGAAGGTGCCGGAACCGGTTCCGTGGCCGCTTTCCATGGGGCCGCCGGTGCCCGGGAGATCGGTCCGTACGGTGGCCGACGACCCGTTCCCCAGGGCGAGCGGCGTGGACTCCGTGCTTTCGGCCAGGTGGTCGCCCAACGCCCCGACGTCCTCGCGGGTGTCGCCCGGGCCCGGATCGGTGCGCAGCGGCTGCCAGGACTGCTGGACCACGCTTCCCCTGCCCTGTCCCCTCGCGGACGAGGGGCTTCGCCGGGAGATCAACGAAGGCTGCAGGCGGTGGAGAACCGGAACTCGGCGCACAAAGACCTGTTCGACGGCAAGGACAGTGAACTGACCGGCGAAGACCGGGAGAGCATGGAGGTCAGCATGCTCGCACTGCACCTGCTCCAGTCCGGCCTGGCCCACGTCAACACCCTGCTGATCCAAAAGTCCCGGCCCGAGCCGAAGTGCGCCGAGCGCCTCACCAACGCCGACCGGAGGGGCCTGTCGCCGCTGTTCTGGACCCACGTGAACCCCTACGGCCGGTTCGACCTGGACATGAGTTGCCGGCTCGACCTGGTGACGGCGCCGTGGTGCCCAGCCGGCGGTCCGGGCAGCGAGCCCTGACCGCCGTGTGATGCCCGCTCACCTCGCATGACGGGGGAGCAGTAGTCCCCGGGTTACGTGTTCGTCCACAGCTCCCTGGCACGAGTGAGAGTGCCTGGACCTGGGCCTGTTACCTCGTTCGGGTGACCGCAGGCCGTTGGGACTTGGGACCGCGGATCAACGAGGCATGGACGCTCGACCTGGACGACGTCCGGTGGGAGCTTGGCCGGATCGGCGCGCTCAACGGACGAAACCACAGACCTTGCCGGTCGGGCACGGCTCGCCAGCACCGGTGCCATCGGTGAGCGCAATCAGGTAGAACATCGCCACGAGCAGCAAAAAGCCGCCTATGACGACCCACAGCGCATTGCGGCCGTACCGAGCCGTCATCTTCTGGCCCCGGGTGTGGCGAGCCGGGCTGGCCGCATCGTGACGGTCACCCGTCATAATTCCCCCAGGATTGCTCACTCTGCGGACATGAGTACCTGGGCTGTGCCCACCTCTGCCCGACCTCATGCGGATCGCCCGGGGGCGAGAGCAGCCGTACGGCGGTCAACGGTGAGATTGAACATGGGGGCCGGTCACGACGTCGGCGGGTCCGCCGGCTTGGCTCGCTGCGGGAGGACCGTCTCGCGCCGGACCAGCATCGCCACGCACTCGGCGATCTTCCGGGTGCGCGTCTCGGCCCGCTTGACGGCATTGACCCGGCTGATGAGGGCGAAGCGGTTGGCCTTGGTGAGCACCTCGAACATCGCCTGCGCGGCCGGGTCGGCGGCGATCGCGGCTCGCAGGTCGGCCGGCACCTCCGCTTCCGATGACGGCGCATAGGCGGCCGTCCACCGCCCGTCGGCCTTCGCGGCGTCCACCGCGGCGCGGCCGGCGGGCATCATCAGGCCGGCCGCCTCCAACCGGGCCACGTTGGCAACGTTGCGCTGGGACCAGACGCTGCGGGGCCGGCGCGGGGTGAACCGCCTCCAGGAACTCCCCTCGTCGCGCTTGCGGGCCTGCCCGTCGATCCAGCCGAAGCACAGTGCCTCGTCGACCGCCTGCTGCCAGGTCAACGTGGTAACCAAGCCGCCCTTCCTGGTCAGGGCGAGCCACACGCCAGGAGAGGCGGTGTGGTTGTCCAGCAGCCACGCGCGCAGTGCCGCGCCGTCAGCAACGATCAACTCATCCAGCTCGGTTCCGGTCACCACCGCAGGTTAGTGCCGCGACCCGGTGTTGCGATCTGTCGGGGTAACTCGTCGAGCCCGCAGCGTCGGTGTCCGCCTGGCTAGCCCTCACCGAAGCCACCCTGGTGAACGGCTGCCTGCACATCGCCCCCGGCCCCCACGAACTCGGCTACCGGCGCGTGAAGTGGAGGCCGAGCACGGGGACAGCGACACACGGCCGCGCGGACCAAGCCTCCTGGCCGAGGCCGGGTTCGGGCATGGCGACGCTGTTCCCGTCCCGGTCGCGGCAGGCGACGCCAATCCTCCTGGGTGTCGCGCTGCCGCACCGTTCCGTTGGGGGACTCGTGGTCGGCAGGGGGCACGGGGCCGGTCTGGGTCGGACCGGGCACGGTCCGCATCCGTACCCGTGTGGCCCGGAACCGTACGGTCCCGGGCCCCACGGGGGAATCACTTCCGTCGGTTGTCGGCCGGGGGTCACGCTTCCTTGAGCTTGTTCACGATCCACTCGCCGAGTTCGCGGGTCATGGTGGTGTGGCCTTCGTTGGTGGTGGCGCAGTGGTAGTCGTGGAGGTCGCTGTGCTGGGGGTCGATCTTGCTGTAGAGGGCGTCGGGGTCGTCGATGCGGGCCGAGGACACGGCGCTGATGGTGGGGACGAAGGTGGAGGCGTTGTGCGTGAGTTGCGCCTCGGTCTTGTTGACGAGGCCGGCGAGCATGGCGGCGATGCCGAAGTTGGCGGCATCGTTGAAGGCGGGGGCCACGGGGAAGAGGCCGCCGGGTGCGGCGTCGAGTTCGGGGAATCCGGTGGTGCGGATCTCTGCCGGTTCCTGACCCGGCTTGTCCAGCCGGGCGACGGTCTGCGAGCCCGTGTCCTGGGCGTCGAGCCGGCCGATCAGATGCGGTCCGTAGGCTTCCATCGCGGAATGGCCGGCGGGGATGTCGTTCCCGGCGCCGGTGCCGGTGCCGTTGGCAACGCCGAGGAGGCGGGGAATCTGGGGCCAGTCGCCCATGCGATCCAGGGCTTCCAGGAAGTCGGTCCGGTCCTGGTGCTGTCCGTCGGCGACGTCGAGGGTGGTCCCGGTGGCGGTCTCCAGGTGCCAGCGCAGCATCTGGCGCGCGGCGGGGCTGTTGACCAGATCGGAGAAGGAGTTGAGGACCGGCTTGCCGGGGCCTCCCCAGTTGTCCTTCACGTAGTGGGCGAACGCCTGGACTCCCAGGGGCAGCCACGCACCGCGGTGCGGGGTGTCGTAGGAGAGGTAGGTGGCGGTCTCGTGCCGCATCCGCTGGCGCTCCAGCTTGGCCAGGGCGTAGCGGGTGACCAGCCCTCCCATGCTGAAGCCGCCGACGGTCAGCGGGTGCTCGCCCTCGCGGTCGGCGATCGCCCGCAGGACGCACTGGATCGCGACCTCGGCGTTGTCGAGAATGGAAGCGGTGCGGTCGGCGAAGCCCAGCAGCACGACGTCGAAGCCGGCCTCGCGCAGCGTGGAGACGAACGGGTACTCTCCGTTCTGCAGGCCGTCGTACAGATCGTCGACCCTGGTCCCGCCGGGGGCGAAGCCGTCGGCGAGGATCACCGGACGCTTGAGGGTCTTCTCGCCAGGTGAGCTGTAGAAGACCCAGGCGGTCCCGCTGGTGGTCCTGGTCCCGAGGTCCCACTTCGTGTCCCAAGGGGCGGGGGCGGCTTGCGCGGCTGCGGATGCGGCCTCTTCAGAGGTGCCCCAGATGTTGACAACAGGATTGGACATGCTTCGGTGTCTCCTCGGTAGCGCGGATGATCACGTCGATCAGCGTCATCGTGCCGCCGCGCGCACCCGCGTCCCACCGGAACCCGTTCGGATCACCCTCACGGGTACGAAAGACCTTCTTCGCGCTCGCTCACACGCCCCTTCTTGAGGTGGGCAGGCGCTGAGGACGGAGATCCCGCGAGCCGGAACCACCTCGCTCGCCGCGAGGGGTGGGTGGACGACAGCACGCCGTGGGTGGCTGTTCCCGGTGCTCTGAGTGATATCGGGGCCGGGATCGAAGGCACCGTGTGAGTGTCGACTTTGGCGGGGACATCTACCGCTGCACCGGAGACCAGCCCAGCTGACCACGCGTCATCACTCGGCGGGGCCCGGCGACAGCCCCACCATTGAGGCCCCACCGCCCTGCTGGACCCCATTCGGACGAGCGCCGTCCCCCACACCCCCGCGGCGGACGATCGTCAGAACCAGAGCTGGCTGTGGTCCGCCCCTTGATTGCGCCGTACAGACGCTCCCCGCCGCTCGAGTGGCCTCCGGCCCGCGCACGTTCCGCTGACTGTGCCAGCCGCTGGAACGGCACCGACAGCCCACTGTCTCCCGGTGCCGGGCAAGGCCCGGAGGCGGTGGCATTCACCCATTCCGGTTGATTGATGCGGGATCCGGCCCAGTGGCATGTGTCCGTGCCAGTGTCGCCACGGGAGCGGCCTGCTCCCGTCGCTGCGGCCCACTACGACGGGCTCGGCCCGGCATTCAACCCAGGGACACCATATGACCAGCACAGTTACCGGATCACCCGAGATCGTCCGGCTGATGACGATCCCCACCCCGGAACGGGATCTGCAGTGGCTCAAGGAGGGTTTGCAGGCGGCCGTGGCCCTGGAACTTTCGACACTCCCGCCATACCTGTGCGGCTACTGGTCGGTCACGGAACCGTCGTCCGAAGCCGCTCGGCTCATTTCGCATATCGCCGTCGACGAGATGTTCCACATGGGTCTGGTCTCCAACATGCTCACCGCGATCGGTGGTACGCCGCGCATCGTCCAGGCCGCGACGGACATCTCCTATCCCGGCCAACTGCCGGGCGGGGTGCGGCCCCAACTGAGTGTGTATCTGTCGGGTCTGACGAAGAGCTACGTGAAGGAGGTGTTCATGGAGATCGAGATGCCGGAACACCCCCTGGCGTTCACCGGTGAGGGCGTGCCGACGATCGGAGCGTTCTACGACGCACTCCTTGACGCCTTCAAGGATGTCAACCCCGCCATCGATCCCACCAGGCAGCTGACCAGCAACGTCGGTGCGACGAACAAACTCGTGGCGATGACCGGCCTCGGCGTCGTCGAGGAGAGCATCGCCCTGATCAAGGAACAGGGCGAAGGCACGCCGGAGTCACCGAGTGGCGGGGACGTCCCGGCCCACTACTACCGCTTCGGCGAGCTCTACCACGGTCACAAGCTGCGCTGGACGGGAACCGACTGGAAGTTCGACGGCGACCCCGTCGCGTTCCCCGACACCTACCCGATGGGCCGGCTCACGACAGCCTCATGGCCCGACCCCGCACCGGACGTGGCCGCACTGCTCGCGACGTTCAACCAGACCTACACCGCCATGCTCGGACACCTCGACAAGGCGTGGGAGACCGGGTCCGCCACAGAGTTGGGCGCGTCGATCGGCAAGATGTACCAGCTCGCTTCTCCCGCGCGTTCACTCATGCAGATGCCGCTGCCGGACAGCGACGGCACGCAGACCTACGGACCCGAGTTCCTCGTCGTGCCGACCTGAACCGGCCCGGCGAATGCGGCCGTGAGCCGACAGACCCGGACATCGATCCGCCACTGCATCAGGCCGGCCACGGCTGGTCCGGCGCAAGAGGTCCCTGCCCCTCATCAACCCGCTCGGCTTCAGGGCAACGCTACGGCGCTGACCTGCCGACGCCAGGCCGGCCGTCGGCGGCACCTCCCGCTACACCGGGGCCACCTGAGCCGACCCGGCCCGTCCGACGGAGTCCCGGCCCGGGAGGGCCGGGACTCCTGACCGGCGCGGACACAGAACGAGTTGCTGATCCACCCGTGGTGTCGGGGTTGGCGTGAACCGCTCGAACACTTCAGGAGTGCTGTTGTACTGCGGGTATGGCAGATCACAAGCAGTGCACCGTGGTACGGACCGGGCAGTACCAGGGCGTTCAAGGCGGTACCTTCGCCACCGGCATCAGCGCCCAGTCCGCCGGCGCTCAGGGACTGTGTCTCCACCAGCTGGTGATGTCCGCCGGGAGCAGGGGCCGCCCTCATCTGCACGAGGGACACGAGTCGGCCATCTTCATCCAGTCCGGGCAGGTCGAGGTCTGGCACGGTGAGGGCCTGACCGAACACGTCATCCTGCGCGCCGGCGACTACATCCACATCCCCGCCGACACCCCCCACCTGCCGGTGAACACCGGCGACCAGGACATGACCTGCCTGGTCGCCCGGACCGACCCCGACGAACAGGAAGGCGTCCGACTCCTGGACCTTCCCGACTGGCTGGCCACCCGCATCGGCCCACTGGCCGCAGGAGCGGGCTGAACACCCGCATGTGCCGGGCGGCGGCCCCTGCACAGCACGGCACTTCGTGTTGCGGACAGCTCCACAGCTTCGAAGGCCGAACGAAGCCGGAGCGTCGGCCTCTTCACCGACGAAGGGGCCGATGCCTCCCTGGAACGTGACAAGGACACCGGCTGCTTCACCCACGCGGTCCACCTCCTGCAGCACTGCGAACAGACCACGCTGCAGCAGGCCGTGGACCCGGTCGACGACATGCTCGTCCGCTCACTTCACTCAAGCTGAAAGAAAAGTCGCGTCAGAGTTATTGACCGTGCCCGAGAGGGCGGGCATGGTTCCGGAGAGCGCTCTCCCATGCGTTCTCGCTTTGAGGAGTCCCCCTTATGCCTCTATTTGTCATGTTTCTGACGGCCGTGCCACCGGCCTGCGGCCGGTTACGGCGTGGGCTCGCGGGCGCCGTCGTCACCGCGCTGGCCGCCACGCTCTTGGCGGTGGTCCCGACGACCACAGCGCAGGCAGCTCCTGCATTGCTGTCGCAGGGCAAGCCCGTCACGGCTTCGAGCCAGGAGCACTACGGGACCCCGGCGGCTGACGCGGTCGACGGGAATCTCGGAACCCGCTGGTCGAGCGCCGCGTCCGACGGGCAGTGGCTGCAGGTCGACCTGGGCAGCTCAGCCGCGCTCAACCAGGTGGTGCTGCGCTGGGAGGGGGCGTACGCCAAGGCCTACCGCATCGAACTGTCGACGGATGGCGCCAACTGGTCGACGGCCTACTCGACCGCGACCGGCACGGGCGGCACCGAGACCCTCGCGATATCCGGCACGGCCAGGTACGTGCGTATGCAGGGTGTGACGCGAGCGACCGGATACGGCTACTCGCTCTGGGAGTTCCAGGTGTACGGCGGTGGGGGCGACGGCGGTCCGGCCCTGCCGGGCGGTGGTGATCTCGGCCCCAACGTCCACGTCATCGATCCTTCGACCCCGAATGTCCAGGGCAAGCTGGACCAGGTGTTCCAGGAGCAGGAGTCGGCCCAGTTCGGTTCCGGTCGGCACGCCTTCCTCTTCAAGCCCGGCACGTACAACAACCTCAACGCGCAGATCGGCTTCTACACCCAGATCGCCGGTCTCGGGCTACGCCCGGGTGACACCACGATCAACGGTGACGTGACCGTCGACGCAGGCTGGTTCAACGGCAACGCCACCCAGAACTTCTGGCGCGGTGCGGAGGGACTGACCCTGAACCCGGTCAACGGTACGAACCGGTGGGCGGTCTCGCAGGCGTCCTCCTTCCGCCGCATGCACGTCAAGGGCGGCCTCAACCTGGCGCCGAACGGCTACGGCTGGGCCAGCGGCGGGTACATCGCCGACTCGAAGATCGACGGCCAGATCGGCAACTACTCGCAGCAGCAGTGGTACACGCGGGACAGCTCCATCGGCGGCTGGTCCAACAGCGTCTGGAATCAGACCTTCTCCGGCGTCGAAGGCGCTCCGGCCACCTCGTTCCCCGAGCCTCGCTACACCACGCTCGACACGACCCCGATCTCTCGCGAGAAGCCGTATCTCTACCTGGACGGCAGCGAGTACAAGGTGTTCACCCCCGCCAAGCGGACAAACGCGCGCGGCACCAGCTGGGCCGGCGGCACCCCGCGGGGCGACTCCATTCCGCTCAGTCGGTTCTACGTGGTCAAGCCGGGTGCCACCGCCACCACGATCAACCGGGCGCTGGCCCAAGGCCTGCACCTGCTGTTCACCCCGGGCGTGTACCACGTCGACCAGACCATCAACGTGAACCGCGCGAACACCGTCGTGCTCGGCCTCGGTCTCGCCACGATCATCCCGGACAACGGGGTCACCGCGATGAAGGTGGCCGATGTCGACGGCGTCCGGCTCGCCGGCTTCCTGATCGACGCCGGACCGGTCAACTCCCCGACCCTGCTGGAGATCGGCGGCCAGGGCGCCTCCGCCGACCACGCCGCCAACCCCACCACCGTGCAGGACGTGTACATCCGCATCGGCGGCGCCGGCGCGGGCAAGGCCACCACCAGCATGGTCGTGAACAGTGACGACGCGATCATCGACCACACCTGGGTCTGGCGCGCCGACCACGGCGAGGGCTGGGGCTGGGAGACCAACCGCGCCGACTACGGCGTCCGGGTCAACGGCGACGACGTGCTCGCCACCGGCCTGTTCGTCGAGCACTTCAACAAGTACGACGTCGAGTGGTACGGCGAACGCGGCCGCACCATCTTCTACCAGAACGAGAAGGCGTACGACGCCCCCAACCAGGCCGCCATCCAGAACGGCACCACCAAGGGCTACGCCGCCTACCGCGTCGACGACTCGGTGAACACCCACGAAGCGTGGAGCCTCGGCAGCTACTGCAACTACAACGTGGACCCGACCATCGTGCAGGACCACGGCTTCAAGGCGCCCGTCAAACCGGGGGTGAAGTTCCACAGCCTCCTGGTGGTGTCCCTCGGCGGAATGGGCCACTACAACCACGTCATCAACAACACCGGGGCGTCCACCATCCCCGCCGGAACCTCGACCGTGCCGTCCACCGTCGTCTCCTTCCCCTGAGACGTCCCCGCCTCACCGCCGCACGGTGGCGGGGGCTTCGACTCCCTTCCGGGCCGGGTGAACATGCCGCCGCGGCCCGGAAGGGAAGGGGCTCCCACGACAACACCGTGCATTTCCCTCCACGAGGAGCGTCGCGCGTGCCGGCCCGACGGTTCGGCCCCACGCACCTGGCGTCAGCCGCCACCGCCCGTACGGCAATCTCCAACTCACGCGCGCGGCACCAGCTGGGGCTACTCGCTCCACGAGTTCGGCGTCTACAGCTGACGAGCCGGACCCCATGACGGGTGGCGGAGCCCGCCGCTCGGCCCCGCCACCCCGGCACAACCACACGAGACCAGTCGCGTGGCGTACTCGCGTACACGCGAAACACCCCCCATGGGCAGGAGATCCCCTTGAGATCGCGTCCGAAACGGCTCCCCGCACTCCTCCTCGGCACAGCCCTCATCGCCGGCGTCCTCGGCATCGGCACCATCGCCTCCGCCGCGGGCACGGACAACGGAACCTCGCCGGCCGTCGTCGCGTCCAACGCTCACAGTGGACACGTCATGGCCGCGTCCACCCAGGCCTCGGGCGACGACGCCGACGGAGACGGCTACATCCCGGCCGTACCCCAGGTCACCGGTGTAACACCATCCACAGCCACCCCGCCCCCGGCCTACCACCACGAGTTCCAGGCGGGCTGCGCCGTCACCCACACCGCGACGGACGACCCGATCGTCTACCCGGGCCAGTTCGGTAAGTCCCATGACCACACGTTCATGGGCAACACCACCACCAACGCCGCCAGCACAACCGGTTCGCTCTACGGAGGGAACACCACCTGCAAGGCGCCCGCAGACTCCTCGGCGTACTGGATGCCCTCGCTGTACAAGGGCGACCAGAAGATCCTGCCCGTCGGCCCGCAGGTCATCTACTACAAGGCCGGTGTCACCGACTACCGGAGCGTCCGTCCCTTCCCCAAGGGGCTGCGGTACGTCGTCGGCGACCCGATGCAGAGCGCCCAGGAGTTCCGCAGCCACAAGGGCTTCGTCGAGGGCTGGGAGTGCGGTGACAGCTTCTTCAACTCCGACATCCCGGCAAGCTGTCCGAGCCGGCCAGACGTCCAGCTCAACCTGCGCATGCAGGCACCCAGCTGCTGGGACGGCAAGTACCTCGACACCCCCAACCACCAGAGCCACATGGCCTACCCGGTGGTCAAGCCCGGCACCAACGACAACATGTGCCCGGCCTCCCACCCGGTCGCCCTGCCAATGATCGAGTTCAAAATGGCGTGGCCGGTCAACGGTGACATGTCCCAGGTCCGCCTGGCCAGCGGCCGCGGCTACTCCTTCCACTACGACTTCTTCAACGCGTGGGAGGAGCGCACCCTCAAGGCCTTGGTCGACCACTGCATCGTCGGCGGCCTCCAGTGCGACACAAGGGGCTTCGACCTGTACCGCCCCGAACGCGGTACCGTGCTGAACGCAGACCACCGCCTTCCCTGACCCGACCGCTGGATCCCCCGATGCCCGGCCGCCCCTGCTCATCCGGGGGCGGCCGGGCCCTCGATTGAGAGCGAGCGAGTGCTGAGCGACAAAACCAGTTCGACGTAGGTCAGTGCGGTACATGATCATGCGTTCATGCCCCCGAGAGAGACACTTGCCCGAGTCGATGCAGACCTGGCCGCCGGCCGGGTTCCCGTCGCGCGCCAGCGCCTGCGCGGTCTCATCTCGTCCTTCCCGCACGACCTGACACTCCGCCCTCGTCTGGCCGAGGTGTACCGGCTCTACGGCGACGCCGCCGAGGCTGGACGATGGATGTACCTCGAAGAGGACCGGAATGCCGACGAGACCGCCGCCTTCGAGGCGCGATACGGGTCTCCCGGGCGGCGGATGAAGGCCCTCGCCTGGCACGGCCCTGAGGCGAAGGCCGCCACCGCCTTCTCGGAGGGACAGCTGGTCGCGGTGCGGACCGCCTGCGCCGAAAAGCTAGGGCACCCCGTCGACTGGGACGACCCCACCTCCTACAGGGACGACCTGGAAGGGGGGTACGAGGCGCCCTCCGAGCCGTGGACGGTCGGCGGTGTGCTGGCGGGCGTCGGCTGTCTGGTGGTGGCCCTCGTGTTCCTCGCGATCTGGGTGAGGGGACTCGTTGCCCTCTTCGACTGACTCACGTCACCGAGGCATGTGAGGAGCGCCGCTCAGGGTTCGGCGAGACCGTCCGGAGCTGCCGTGAACGGGGACGCCCGGTGACGAGTGAAATGATCTCCCGGTGTCTGGTGTGGTCGCGGCTTCGGAGCCGTTCTGAATGGCCCCGTTCTCGGGGCTGAGCCCTCGCCTGTTCGGCAAGCTGGTTACCGTACTGCGGCGCGAGGGTGCGGATGCGGTCCGCAAGGCCGGCCTTGGAGCCTCCCGCTGAAGGACCGGGCTTTGCTGGTCGTGGCGTACTGGCGCTCGAACTTGACAACGCGCCAGCTCGCCCCGCTCTTCGGTGTGTCCAAATCGGCAGCGGACCGATCATCGACACTTGGGGCCGATGCTCGCGCTCCAACCCCGCATGCGGTTCACCAAAGACGCCGTGCATATCGTGGACGGCACCCTGGTCCCAACCCGGGACCACGCGGTGGCGGAGCAGTCCAAGAACTACCGGTACTCGACCAGCCACCGGGCCGTCATCGATGCCGACATCCGTCTGGTCGTCGCGGTCGGCCAGCCCCTGCTCGGCAACCGGAACGACTGCAAGGCGTCGGAGGAATCCGACGCCAAAGCCGCCGTCAGCAGAACGCTCACGATCGCCGACAGCGGCTATCCCGGCACCGGGATCGTCATGCCCCACCGCCGGCGCAAGGGCGAAGGCCTTCCGGACTGGAAGGAAGCACCGAACAAGTCCCACAAGCAGGTCCGCGTCCGCGTCCAACACGTCTTCGCGCGCATGAAGACCTGGAAGATCCTCCGCGACTGCCGCCTCAAAGGCGACGGAGTCCACCACGCCATGCTCGGCATCGCCCGGATGCACAACCTCACCCTTGCCGGATAGACGAGCGGCCCGCACGACGGCCAACGACTCCCGAGGCAGCTCCGAGATCATTTACGGGACAGCCCTCAGTGTCTCGTGATCCTGCTTCGTGAAGCCTGAGACCTCGTTTGAGATCTGGTCGTAGGACAATCGATCGGTGACGCGCCCCTTGAATCGTGGCTGTTCCCTTGAAGAGCTTGAACACGCCCGCTGGCCAGCCCCCTCGGCCAACGACACCCGTCTTGTCGCTACTGCACTCACCTTGCGGCGTCGGCCGATCGGCGAGCTGACCGTCGAGGACCTGCGCTTGTTGATCGGGCAGGACATAGGTCTGCGCTTCCTCTTGCCACTGGCACTGGAGGTACTGCGGGAGAACCCGATGGCAGAGGGGGACATGTACGAAGGTGATCTGCTGTCCGCGGTACTCACCAGGAACCCCTCGGTCTGGGCCGAGTTGTCCGAATTCGGTGGAGAGCTTCGCGTGATCGTCTCGAAGTTGACTGGTCTGCCCCCCGACCTTCAGCAGAAGGCGGAGCGCTTCCTGGCTCCATAGAGCACCGACGCGGGACGTACCCCGTCGAGGAAGGGCCAGCATATTTATGGAACATCTCGCAGGAGCAAGCGCGGGCCGGGACGGGTCGCCGGTCGGCCACGGGTGAGTCGGCGGACCATGATGCCGATCATTGCCCAGCGGCGCTTGGCCACCCACCACATCCTCATCCGGCCGGCCCGCACTACCGCACTGGTCCAGCTCGCCGAGAACCTGCCGCCAACGGTCCTCGCACCCTGCTCGGACTCCACGCCATCACCGCCGAGCACTGGCGGCGCCGCGCGGCCATCGACGGGACCGCCTACCTCGAAGCCCGTATGTCCACCCGGGACAGTGACCCACCAGTGCCGGCTGTCGACAACCGCAAGCCCGGCCCCGCCGACCATCGGGTGATGGGCCGTCATCGCCAGCACTCGGTCAGGGCTTCAGAATGGTGGCTCGTGGGACCACAGGCGCGTAGAGGGCACAAGCGGCGGCGGGGGACTTCTGTGCAACACGATGGCCAGGGCCTCCTCAACGCGGCCGAGGTCGACGAGGTAGCCGGCGAGGTCATGACTGTTCCCGCGGTCGTGCTGCTGGAGGACGGTAACGGCTTCCTCGGTGCATCCGGCACCGGCGAGGAGGTGCGCAATGTGCTCCGCCGCGTACCAGGTGTTGCCCTCGGGGTGGGCTCGGGCTCGTTCAACCGCCTCGTCAATCCCACTGCAGGCGGCGATCAGTGGCAACCGCATCCAGTACAGCTCCCACTCGTCCTCACCCCCGCGCTGGGCGTCGAGGGCGTCGAGGTGGGCGAGGCCGTCGGCGGGGCAACCCTGATCGAGGCACAGCTCGGACAAGGTGTGGAGAATCCAGTCGTCGCTGTGGTGGGCGTCGGCCTGGGCGCGCATCACAGCGATCGCCTCTCCGCCCCGTCCGTGTCGGGCCAGGAGCTGCGCGAGCTCGTAAGCCGAGTTCGGGTTCCGGGCCGCGAGGCCGTCGGCCTGCCCGTATACGGCGATCGCGCCCTCCAGATCATCACCCTTCTCCAGCAGCTCCGCCAGCTTCTGTACGGCCTCCTCATGTCCGTCCAGCACGGCGTAGGCACGCAGTTCCTCGATCCGGCCGTGCCGGGCCAACGAGTCGGCGAGTTGGTCCCGACTGTTGACCGACGTGATCTGTCGGCGGCGGAGCAAGCCGATGGCCTCATCGATGTAGCCCTGGCGCTCGCGGATCGTCGCGAGCAGGCCGAACACCGTGTCGGGATCGAGGCCGCGGCAGCACCACGGGCCGTCGCAGCAGTGATCGGCCCGAATCCGGCCGACGAGCAGCGCGGCAGCCTCCTCGTCGCGGCCGGCGACGGAGGCGACGTCGACCAGGGCGGTGGCGAGCACCCAGTCCCCGACGTGCGGCACGAGCAGGTTGAACGCCTCCTCGGCGCGGCCGTGCCGGGCGAGCAGCCTCGTGTAGGCCTCCAAAGCCATCGGGTGCCCGGCTTCCTTACGGATCCGGGTGATCTCGATCGCCTCGTCGATGCGGCCCCAGCCCTCCAGCAACTCGGCCGCGGCGACAGCAGCCGGCCACCAGCCCGTTACCACGTACGGGGCGAGCGCCTCCAACGCGTCCGTCTCTCGGCCCTGATCACCCAGCACCCGAGCCCACGCCAGCGCACAGAACCACTCCCCGCGTTTGGCCTGCAGTTCCACCACGTCGGCATGGCCGCGTTCGAGCAGCCGCGAGACCAGCTCCGGCGGTATGCAGCCGGACCGCGTCCGGACCCGGTAGTCAAGATCAGTAGCGTCCATGGCCAAGCACCATAGCGCTCACCCTCGACGCCAGGCCGACACCACCGACAGCTCGAATACAGCACAGTTGGAATGTCGCTGCCCGTCACTCGGTGCCTCGGCCTGGACGGCGGCCTGGCGTGAGGGGTACGCGAACGACCGGGCGCGGCAACCGCGCTGGTCGCGGTGACAGCCCGTACGAACCGTCAGAAGTCCGACCAGGATTCGGCGGCGCGAGCAGCTGTAGGCCTCCTCGACCTCCTCGACCATCTCTCCCGCCAACTTCGCAGGAGGGAGGCGAGGCTCCGGTCAGGCATCCCAGGCGCGGGGGCGGTCCATGGCTGCCCACTCAGGGCGGAGCAGTGAGAGCACGGCGAGGTCGTGGCGGCGGCCTCGATGGAGGCAGGCGGCACGACTGACCCCCTCGTGCACGAAGCCGGCCTTGACGAGGACCGCGAGGGCCGGGGCGTTGTCGGTGTGGGTCTCTGCCGTGAGGCGGTACAGGGGGAGTTCGCCGAACGCCAGATCGACCAGGGCGTCCACGGCGGCGGTGCCGTGGCCCAGCCCGCGGGCCTCTGGCGCCAGCATCAGCTCGATCTGCGCTGTGCCGTTGACGATGTTCTGGTCACTCAGCGCAATGTGACCGATCGGGGTGCCGTCCGGCAGCAGGACGAGGAAGTCGTCGCGGTCGTCGTTGTCGCTGTCGTGCTCGATGCGCTCGCGCATCGCGGTGAGGGAGCGCGGCCAGATGCCGACCTCGTAGGTGACCACCGGGTCGGACCGCCAGGCGTGCAGGAGCCCGGCGTCGTCGAGGTCGACTGCGGCGAGACCGACAGACCTGGCACGCCAGGAAACCTCCCTGCCCGCCTCGGCGTCGCGTTCGTCGCCCACGATCCCGGCGTCCTCGATCCCGGTGTCTTCGATCATGGGCGGAGCCTAGATGGACTGCGCACGGCAGGGCCACCGGATAAGGGCCGGTCCGGCCCCGCCCCGCATCGCGTCACCCTCGTCGGCCCGACGGAACCTGTTCGGTCAACGGACCGCTCGGGGATGCCGGAACGGCCCGTCCAGGGCCGCCCACTGGAGCAGCATGATGGTCTTGGCGTCGGCGATCTCCCCGCCGCGGACCATGGCGAGCGCCTCGTCGAAGGGGAGTTCCAGGGTCGTGATGTCCTCGCCCTCGGCGGCGATCCCGTACCCGTCCGCCGCCGGGGCCACCGGATCGTACGGGGCGGCGAAGAAGTGCAGGCGTTCGGTGACGGACCCCGGGCTCATGTAGACCTCGAAGACAGGCTCGGGGGTGCCGATGGTGTGACCGGTCTCCTCGGCCGCCTCCCTGCGGATCGCCTCCTCCGGGGCCTCACCGTCCAGGAGTCCCGCGGCGGTCTCGACCAGCATCCCGTCGTGGTGCCCGTTGACGTAGGCGGGCAGCCGGAACTGACGGGTCAACAGCACGGTGCGGCGTTCGATGTTGTGGAGCAGGACCGTCGCGCCGTCGCCCCGGTCGTAGGTCTCGCGCTGCTCCCTGCTCCAGTGGCCGTCGCTGTGCCGGTAGTCGAAGGTCGTCCTGCGCAGGACGTACCAGTCGCAGGACAGCACCTCGACGTCCTGCACGCGCACCCGCGGGTTGCCGGTCAGGTCCCGGCCGTGCAGGTCCAGGCCGGTACGGCCGCGCCGGTCCGGGGTGTCCAGACCGGCGGTCACCGGGCGGCCGGAACGTCGTCGATGCCGGTGTAGACGTCCAGGCCATGGGCCCGGGCCACCTCGGTCATCCGGTCCGCGCCCTCCGAGGGGCCTCCTATGCGCAGTACCGCGTCGCAGCGCACCAGAAGGCGCTCGGCCACGGGGTGGAAGATCTCGTCGAAGACGGCGTCGCCCGGACCGCTGCTGCCCGCGGCCTGCACCAGCGGGAGGGCCAGGGCCTCACCGGTCACCGCCAGATGGCCGGCGCGGAAGAGCGTCAGCGCGGCCCGGTCCATGGCCCGGACGTTGGCCTCGATCGCGGCCGGATCGTCGCCGGTTCCCGAGCGGTACGGACCGGCGACCAGAATCATCAGCGAGTGGGGGACAGCGGTCACGACATGCGCTCCTCATGGTGGTCCCGGCTCAGGCCAGGACGGTGTGGACGCCCGCATCGCGCAGGGCTGTCAGGGTCAGGGGGCCGTTGGGATGGGTGGCGGGATCCTCGGCGGCCGCGTCGGTGACGAAGTCGTCCACCGCGTCCAAGGGGGCGACCTGGCTGAACGCCCGTACCCCGAGCTTGGTCGCGTCCGCGACGGCGATCGTCCGGGCCGCCCCCGCCAGGGCGGCCTGCTTGACGGCGGCGTCGTCCAGCGAGAACTCCGTCCACCCGTGCTCGGCATGCACACCGCCGATGGACAGGACGAAACAGTCGAACGCCAGGGATTCGAGCGTACGCAGGGCCAGCGGGCCGACCAGGGACCGCTCGCCGGGACGTGACCGGCCGCCGACGACCAGAAGGTCGATCCCGGGCCGGTCCGCCAGCCGCACCGCGGCCTGCAGACTGAGGACCGCCACCGTCAGAGGGGCCCGATCGGCCAAGTGCTCCGCGACGTGCACGGTTGTGGTGCCCGCGTCCAGCAGGACGCGCGATCCCGGCTCCACCATGTCGGCCACCGTCGCACCGAGCCGGTCCTTCGTCGCGGCCTGCCAGGGCTCACGCGCCGAGAAGCCCGCCTCCTCCTGTCGGGACCGCGTGGCGACAGCGCCGCCATGCACCCTGCGCACCAGCCCCTGGCGCTCCAGCGCGTCCAGGTCCCTGCGCACGGTCATTTCGGAGACCCCCAGGCGATGGGAGAGCTCCGACACGGAAACCCGGTCGGAGCCCTGCACCAAGCGCAGGGTCAGGTCCAGACGATTGGCGACACCCATGGCTCATTTCTAACATGAATTCGTTCGTTTGAACATCTAGATGTGAGAGTGGTGGTGGGGTCCTTGGAAGCACCGAATGCAGCGCCGCCTTCCACGGTGACGGCCGGCGCGACCTGCATGCGCACGTCCGCATCCGGGCTGACGAGCGGCCCGGCCCGGCCGGTGTACGCACCTGACGCACCGACGGCCCTTCAGACGCCGCGGGCCGCCGTCCTCGTCGAGGCGATCCAGGCGTGGCCATGATGCCGGGCCGGTGCGCCCGGCATCATGGGCTCCATGAGCACGAAGACAACGAACGCAGACTGGATCACTGTCGCGGCCTTCGAGAACGTGCCGGGCCGCCCGCGGCCGATGGAGGCCGTGCGCGCTTGACTGCGTGACCGGGGCATCGACTGGATGCCCTTCGAACTCGACGAGATCCGCTGCGGGCTTGCCTGCGGCATCGGCCCCGACGGGCACTGGCACGGTTGGTTCGACGTCCGTGTCCACCCCGACGCCCTGCGTCGGCTGGGCCTCCATCCCGACCAGCCGACGTCCGAGGCCGGCGCCCCCTCCCCGCCCGGCTGGTGGCACGCCGCCGCGGAGCGCCACGCCCGCCGGTAGCTCGCCCCCGATCGTCGGCCGACCGGCGGGCCGACGTGGTGGCCGGCCGACTGTCGGCAGGCTTTGCCAATCGGTCGACCACTTGTCCCACCTGGCCGGATAGCTTTCGTGACATCCAACGAGCTTCGGATACCGGACCGTTCGGCATGACCGACCGGTCCGGCAGGAGGGGTGTGTCATGAGTGCCGTCAACCTTGCGGAGACTGCCGTCGGTCTGCCGGAGGCGTGGAACTCCCTCGAACTGGGCCGGGTGGGCCCTGCCCGCGTCAAAGTGCTGCGCATGGACGAGTTGCCGGTCGGGTCGGAGAGCCATGGTGCCGCCGAGGCGCTGCTGGTCCTCGACGGCCGGCTGGAGCTGGAGGTGGCAGGCATGCCGGTATCGGTACGGGCAGGGGAGCTGTACATGGTGGCGGCGGGCGCGGAACACGCGGTCCGGCCCGGAAGCGGGGGCACGCTGGTGATCGTGGAACTGGCGCAGGAGTGACGGCACGTCGGGCAGTCCCTGGCGGGCAACTCCTGTCGGAGCCGGGTCCCACCGCCCGACAGGGGCGCCGGTAGTCGTCGGTCCGCGGCACCATGGCGGATCTCGGTGACCCCGCGTGCGTCGTTGGCCCGCAAACCGGCCTCGGCGTGGCGTGACCGGCGTAACCGGGCGTGACTCGCCGCGACGTCTCGCACCTGCTGCCCGGGGCCCGCGCTGACGCCGAGCGCACGACACCGCCACCGGACCCGTGGCCTGGACCCGCCACGGGATGGACGGCCTGAACACGCCACCGCACACCCCACCGGCCGCCGAGTCTCCACGCCGGATCCCACGGCTGCGTGCGGCCCCTGGTGCCGCGCGACCAAAAGCGAGGAACAGCACGTCCGCGATCTCCTCCAGGTCGGCCCCGGCCGGGCGCGGCGGACCGCGCGGACGCGTCGCCGGTCTCATTGTTCGCGGCCGACAACCTCACGCAGAAGGGTCCGCAGTTCCAGGGCGGCCGGAAGCGGAGTGGCGGGCATGGCCACATGCAGGGTGCGGCGCAGCTCCGGGTCGGTGAGGCGGCACAGGGTGAGCGTCCCGGGGACCGCCCGCGCGGCCAGCGCGGGAACGAGCGCGACCCCCAGCCCCGCGGCCACGTAGCCGAACTTGCCCGCCCACTCCGCGATCCTGACGATCTTCCTGGGGCTGAAGCCCGCCCGGGCGCAGGCGTCGGCGAGCAGTGTCGGGCGGTCGCCGTACGCGCCCTGGAGCCAGGCCTCGTCACGCAGTTCGTACAGGTCGAAGCGGCCGGCGTCGGCCAGCCGGTGCCCTCGCGGAAGGGCGACACACAACTCGTCCTCGCACAGCTTCGTCGTCGTGACCCCCTCGGCCCGCGGCAGACCGGACGGGTAGTCGCTGACGACGGCGAGGTCCAGCACGCCGTCCGCGAGCCGTTCCATCAGCGCACCGGTGGGGCCTTCGGCCGCGACGACCTCCACCTCCGGCCTGGTGTCCCGGAGCGCCCGCAGGGCGGTGGGCATCAGGGACATGTTGGCGGTCGCGAACGCCCCCACGTGCAGCAGCCCGCCCAGCCCCGCGTGCAGCACGGCCAGCTCCCGCTCCGCGCGCGCCATCCTCTCCAGCACGTCCAGTGCGTGCCGGTGGAGCGTACGACCGGCGGGATTGAGCCGTACACCCCGGGGGAGCCGGTCGAACAGGGCGCCGCCCGCCCGCTGTTCCAGGGAGCCGATGCGCCGGGAGACCGCGGACTGCGTGTAGTTGAGCCTGACCGCCGCCTGCGTGAACGAACCGAACTCGGCCACGGTCACGAGCAGCCGCAGGTCCTCGTTCTCGAACACCGTTCCCCATCCTGTCCGTTGTCTTCGTCGGTCCCGGCCATCATCCGCCCTGACATTCCTCCGGCGCATGGCTTCCATGCCATGTGGTCGCTGGTGGAATGCCAGGCCCTGTCCTAGCGTCATTCACGCGGCGAAGACCCGGACGCGACAAGGTCCGCCGCTCCACCGATGGCCCATGAGATGCGAGGGGGACGTGTGTCCTTACGACGGGTAATGGAGACGGGGCAGGTGTGGTGACCGGCGAGGCGGAGGTCGCACTTCCGGCGATGCTGGCCGACCTGGAGAGGCTCGTGCGCTGCGAGTCCTTCTCGGCCAGTCTGCCGGCGGTGGCTCGCAGCGCCCTGGTGGTCGGCGCCCTGGGGGAGAGGACGCTGGGGGTCACGCCGGAGCTGATCGTGATCGAGGGTGTGACCCACTTGCGCTGGTCCTTCGGAACCCCGCGGGTCCTGCTGGTGGGGCATCACGACACCGTGTGGCCCATGGGATCGCTCCGGAGCCACCCCTGGTCGGTGGCGGACGGGAAGGCCCGCGGTCCCGGAGTCCTCGACATGAAGGCGGGCCTGGTGCAGATGTTCCACGCGCTGGCCTCCCTGCCGTCCCCCGACGGGGTGTGCGTGCTGGTCAACGGGGACGAGGAGGTCGGATCCGTCACCTCCCGGCAACTGATCGAGGAGTCCGCGCGAGGGTGCGCGGCCACCTTCGTACTGGAGGCGTCCGCCGATGAGCGGGGAGCGCTCAAGACCGCGCGCAAAGGCACCTCGCGGTACGAGGTGCTGGTGCACGGCCGGGCCGCGCACGCCGGTCAGGAACCCGAGAAAGGGGTCAACGCCCTCGTCGAGGTGGCGCACCAGGTGCTGTCCGCTGCCGGTCTCGGGGCCGCGTCCGCGGCCTCGGGCGCGGATGGTGAGCTGGGACCCGCGACCGTCACCCCGACCATGCTGACGGCCGGAAGCGCGCGCAACACCGTTCCCGCTCTGGCGCGGCTGTCGCTCGACGTGAGGGCACCCACCACGGTGGCGCAGGAACGGATCGACGCAGCGCTGCGAGGGCTGAGCGCCAGGACACCGGGAGCCCGGCTGGAGGTGCTGGGCGGGATCCGACGGCCGCCCATGGCACCGGAGTCCTCCGCCGCCCTGTTCGCCCTCGCCTCCCGGATCGCCGCCGAACAGGGACGGCCACCACTGAGGGGGGCGTCCGTGGGCGGTGCCTCCGACGCCAACTACACCGCGGCGGCGGGCTGTCCGACGCTCGACGGTCTGGGGGCCGTGGGCGCGGGCGCGCACGCGGACTCCGAGTACGTCGACATCACGCAGATGGCCCCCCGTACCCGACTGCTCGCCGAACTCATCGCGCGGACGCGGCAATGAGCCGCCCGGCGACGTGCACCGACTAGGAGACCGCGATGACGAGCCAGAGGGAAGATCCGGTATGAGGGCGGGAACGAACAGATTCGGAGTCCGGTTCGGAGCCGGATTCGGCGAGGCGTACGGCGACTACCCCGTCGCGGGAGTGGCAGGCGCGCTCGCCCAGCTCGCCCGGCGCCTGATCATCGGCCTGAGCCTGGCGTTGATCGTGGCACTGGCCGTCGACAGGCCCTCGGGGGCGTTCGTCAAGGGGCTGGTGGCCGCTTCCGTGGTGATCGTCGTGGTCGGTCTCAGGTGGGCATGGGGGCGCCTGTCGGCCAGATGGGGGCTGCGCAGGTGCTACCTCTTCCCCGGCGGCCTGGTGCTCACCGACATCGTCGGGCGGCCCCGGGCGGTGGCGTGGGAACAGGTGGCGGCACTGAACATGCTGGCAGGCCAGTCGCTGTTCATGTCCTTCCACCGGTTCGAGGTCGTGCGGCGCGGCTATCGGACGGTGGCCTTCCTGGCCATGGGGGCTCAGCCGCCCCTGGTGGCCCAACTGCTCGGCCGCGCCGCGGAGAACGGCGTGCGCCGACCGGGCGCCCGGAGGGGGTGATGCTCGCCGCCGGGCACCCGATGCCCATCGACGCCGGAGGGTTCCGAGGCCGTAGACGGTTCCGCGGGGCACAGGGGTTCCGGAGGCCGCAGACGGCTCCGGGCGACGTGGACGTTCTGGGGCATGTACACACCGCGTGCGGCACGTGAACCCCGGCGTGAGATCACACCGGAAAAGGCCGCCGGGAAGCACGCGCCCGGCAGCACCTTGGACGTGCGGATGGCGGGAGGACGGGCCCACGAACTGTCGGGCGACGCGCTGGGTACGCTCGTCACCGTCACCGGGCTCATGTTCGGACCGTTCCTCGCCCTGTCGCTGTCGTTCCGCTCCAGCGCGCGGCACGGCACCTGGAGCCACAACGGTGACTACGTCCTGGTCTTCATCGCCGCCGTGATGGCCGCCCTCGTCCTCGGGCTCCTGGTGGGCATCACGGTCGCCATCGACCTCGCCCTTTTCGGCTGAGGAGGCGGGGCGCCACCGTAGGACCACGCCGCCTGCGACGGACGCACAGGGCGCGAGGTATGTGTGACTCTCGAACACTCTGCCGCTCAACGTGGTAGACAATGCCGTGGAGTTCGGCAGAGAGATCACACAGGTGGGAGTGTCCTGCGACGCCCCCACGCACCGCGACAGCGGGAGCCCGCTCGTCGGCCGCACGGCGGAGCTGGGGCTGCTCGACACGGTGATCGACCGGATGGGCCAAGGCGGCCCACCCTTCGTCGACGTCACCGGCGCGGCGGGGATCGGCAAGAGCCGGCTGATGGGGGAGTTCTGCCTGCGCGCCCGGCGGCGCGGGGTGACGGTGCTGCGCGGCCGGGCCACGGAGTACGAGCGGCACCTCCCGTTCCAGCCGTTCGCCGACGCGTTCGCCGATCTGGACGACCGCCCGCCCGGGGTGGCACCGGCGCTGTTCGACGCGGTCGCGCCGATCCTCGGCGGCCGGGGTGCCGGACCGGCCCCCGCGCCGGGAACCCCCACCGCCGACCGCTTCGGGCTCCACCGGGCGGTGGCACGGCTGCTGGCACAGCTCGGCCAGGAGGGCGGCCTGGTGATCGCGCTCGACGACATGCACTGGGCCGACCCGGCATCACTGGAACTCCTGGACCACCTCGTCCGGCACCCCGTAGTCGGCCCGGTCGGGCTCGTCCTCGCGCGCCGGGACCGCCAGACCCCGTCGCCGCTCACCGCCGCACTCACCCGTGGAGTCGACACCGAAGCCGTGATCCGGATCGGGCTGGGGCCGCTCGCGGAACAGGAATGCGTCGAAGGGCTCGCCCCCGACCTGCCGCGCGACCGGGCCGCGCAGCTCTACGCCGCCGGCGGGGGCAACCCCCTGTACTTCCTGTCCCTCGTCCACGCGCACCGCGAAGGCGCCGCGCGCGACCCGGACTCCGCCCCGGCCCTCACCGCGGACGGCCTCGGGGAACTGCCGAGCGGACTCGGATCACTCCTGCTGAACGAGTTGACCCCACTGACCCCGCCACAGCGCCGGATCCTGGAGGCGATCGCCGTGCTCGGCGATCACGCCGAACCCCCCGTGATCGCCAGGGCGACCGGCCGCCCCGAGGCCGAGCTCGACGACGATCTCGACACCCTGGTCCGGCGCGACCTCGTGCGACCGGGAACGGCCGGCCGACCGGCACTGCGCCACCCGGTGCTCCGCACGCTGGTGCACGAGTCCACCACCGCCCGGCGGCGCGTCGAGATCCATAGCGCCGCCGCCGCCGAACTGGCCCACGCGGGCGCTCCGGCGGTCGAACAGGCCCAGCACATCGAACGGTTGGTGACCGCCTGGGACCCGCAGGCGGTCACCCTGCTGAAGCAGGCCGCCGAGCAGACCGCGTCCACGGCGCCGTCGAGCTGCGCACACTGGCTCCAGGTCGCACTCCGGCTGTTACCGGACACGGTCGAACACGCCGCCGAGCGAAGCGATCTGATGCTGCGCCGCGCCCGCGCGCTCGGTGTCGCCGGCGGCCTGCGGGAGAGCCGGGACCTGCTGCACAAGGTCATCAGCACGGCAGGTGCGGACGGGCGCGTCAGGACGTCGGCGGTGGTGCTCTGCGCCCTGATGGAGCGACACCTCGGAAGGTACCCCGAGGCGCTCGCGCTCCTGCGCCGCGAGCTGAGCAGGCAGCCGCAGCCTTCGCCGTCCGACAGGGTGGCGATCGGGCTCGAACTGAGCTCGTCCGCACCGCACAACACCCCCTATCCGCGGATGCGGGGCGAGGTCGCGCGCACACTCGCCGAAGCCCGCTCCCTCGGGGACGAACTCGGCGAGGCGGGAGCACTCGCGGTCGCCGCCTTCGGCGAGGCATACGAGGGCGGCGTGGCCACGGCGACCGCGTACGCCGGACAGGCGGCCGGACTGGTGGACGGCCTGCCCGACGACGACCTCACCACACTGTGCGAACCACTGGGCAGGCTGGGATGGGCGGAAGCGTTCCTGGGCCGCTTCACCGACGCCGAACGCCACGCCGACCGGGGCCTGCGGATCGCCCGCCGCAGCGGGCAGGTCTACCTCCTGCCGCTCCTGCTGCTGTGCAAGGCCCACGTACGGATCCAGACCTGCCGCCTGCCGTCGGCCCGACAACTGGCGTACGAGGCGGAGGACATCGCCCGGGGCATCGGAAGCGGCGAACTGCTCGCGTTCGTCCTGGCCAACAAGGCACAGGTGCTCGTCGCGGCCTCCTCGCCCGGAGCCCCGGAGGCACTGGCTGCCGCCGAGGAAGCCGTCGCCTCCATGGGACCCAGCGACAACTGGCGGGCGTCCATGGCCTGGAGCATGCTCGGCTACGCGGCGCTCACCGGCGGCGACCCGCACCGCGCCCGGGACGCCCTGCTCCGGGCGGGCGGCGACGACCTGCGCGGACTGCAGCCCTCGATGCGCCCCCTCCTGTCGGAACTCCTCGTCACCGCCGCCATGGCCACAGGAGACGTCGACTCCGCGTCGGCCTGGGCCGAGCAGGCCCGCGAGGAGGCGGATCGGCTCGGCCTTCCCGTCCAGCGCGCCTCCGCCCTGCGCAGCGCGGCACAGCTCACCCTGCACGGCGGCGACCCCGCCACGGCGGCGACGCTGCTGTCCGAGGCGGCAACGCAATGCGCCCGGTCCGGCGCGGTGTTCTGGGAGGCCAGGTCACTCCTGCTCGCCGCCCCGGCCATGACGGCTGCCGGGTTCGGCGCGCGCGGGACCGCCATGTGGGAGAAGGGTCACCGGCTGGCCACCACCGGCGGCGCGGGACTGCTGATCGGCCTGGCGGAGATGACACGGCCCGCCGCACCCGCCACCTCGTCCGGAACCCCGCAGCGGCTGGCCTCCCTGACGGCCCGCGAACGCGAGGTCGCCGAACTGGTCGCCGAAGGCCTCACCAACCAGGCCATCGCCACCAGGCTCTACCTCAGCCCACGCACCGTCGAGACGCACCTGTCCCGCGTGTACCGCAAGACCGACGTCGCCACCCGCGCCGGCCTCGCCGCCCTGATGGCCCGCTCCTGAGACCCAGGACGCCCCAGCCTCCTGGACGGCCGCACGCAACCGACTCCGCTCCCGGACAAGGCCTGATCAGGCCCCATCCGGAAGCGTCCCGGGCGTGAACCCCTCGCCGCACGCTCCGAGCACGGTACGGGCGTGCCGCAGCACCG
This sequence comes from Streptomyces sp. NPDC058637, assembly GCF_042717325.1. NCBI lineage: Bacteria > Bacillati > Actinomycetota > Actinomycetes > Kitasatosporales > Streptomycetaceae > Streptomyces > Streptomyces sp. NPDC058637. The sequence goes on from NZ_JBHXRD010000002.1 coordinate 256,682, forward strand.
GCGCAGCGATAGCGCATCCTGCCCCTGCCGCCCGAGTTGTGGCGGCGTGCCGCGGCGAACTCCGCACGCGGCAACGCCGGCGCCGCCGCGGCACCCGACCGCGCCCACACACCGGCCACAACCGGACGGTTGTCAGGGTGTGCCGAACACGCGCACGGCAGCAACGACAGGGCCTCCTCCGCATCCCGGCCCGCCTCCCGCACGGCCACCGCCGGGGCGCCCGCGACCCGGCCGCCGTTCTCCGCCGGCGACCCCGCGAGTACGCGCGGCTCGGGCAGCAACGACGCCGCCCCGGTCCCCGTTCCGGCGACCACCCGCAGCGCGTCGCGCCGCTGCGACCGGTGCTCCGCGCCGAGAGCCGCCGTCAGCAGAGGCGGAACGCTGCCTCCCGCCTCGCCCCCGACCGACCACGGCGCCGCCGCCGTGTCGACGTGGAGATGCGGCGCGCAGTCCCGGGCGAGCGACCGCAGCTCCGGGAGCGCCTCCCGGGCCCGTCGATCACCTCGGGGTCGCGGCCGTCATCCTCGATGCCGCACAGCAGGCCGACCAGCTCCCCGCGCCCCGCCGGACCGGCCGTCCCGACGAGCTCGAACAGGAACGGGACACACGCGACGGTGCTGTCGTACACGTCTGCCTGATGGTGCACGGCACCCCTCATCCCGTCGAGCGCGATCTCCCGCTCGGCCGGGTCGGGGGACGCCCCCCCCGCAGCAGATCCGGCACATCGGACACGTCGCCGTACGCATGGCCCATGGACGCCCAGTCGACGTCATCGATCCCCGTGAACATGAACCCGAGTCTGCCGGGGGCGCCACCGACAACGGCCTCGGACGGCACAGGGACGGGCACCGAGGTCACGGGGCCGCCGCCGACCGGACCGTGACCGTGTCCCGTACGCGCGTCACCTCGACGCGGTGCGCCGGCCCCGCAGCACCCGCGACGCGCGCGGACCGCAGATCGGCGGCCACCTCCACGGCCGACGGATGGACCCCGGCCGGCCGGCCCACGTGCTCCCTGACCGCGATCAGCTCCAGATGGTCCCGCCCGCGCGCCCCCGACGGAAGACCCCACACCTGGGCCACCGTGCCGCGCAGCCAGTCGAGGCCCTCCACGTCCTCGGCGCTCAGCACGGTCACCCCGTCACGCTGCCGGGACAGACCGAGCCCCGCCACCGGGCGCCGCCCGGCGAACTCCCGGCGTTCGGCCGGTGAACCCGAGACCAGGGCCGTCACCGGCAGCAGCACACTGACCAGCCGCAGCGCGGCGACGACCCGCCCCTCGACGATGAGCTGGACATCGGACACCGGCAACGACCTGTCGCCGCCGTCGAATCCGGCGAAGCGGGCCTCGACCGACGCGAGACCGGCCCGGGGCAGCACCTCGTACAGGTCCAGGGAGATGACCCGGTGCGGGAATCCGACCTCGTCACCGCCGATGCCGGGGGCCCACCGCCACAGGCCCTGGTGCGGGATCACCTGCACGACGGCGTCGAGCAGCCCCTGGTTCAGGTGTCCCGGCGGCACGGTTCCGCGCCCCGCGTCGAGAACCCCCGACGAACCGGTAGTCCCGGTCGACCAGGAGGTCAGATACCGGAAGGCCGGGCCGTGGAACAGCTCGGCGGAGGCATACGGGTCGGGCCGCGTCTCCGCGTCGGGCAGCGGCGCGAACGGATCGGGCCGTCCGGCGGCGGCCCGGTCGCCCACCCACACCGTCGCGGTCGCGACCTCCTCGAACCTCGACAGGGCCGCAGTCTCCGCCTCCCGCCACACCAGCAGCCGCACCCCGACACCGCCCAGCCCGTCATCGGCCCCGCCCGGACCGGGAACGGCCTCGGTCCGCAGCCGGACCGGCCCGGACACCGGGATCCAGCGGCGGAGCCGCACATCCCGTACGGCGACGACCCGCCGGCCGGTGCGGTCCGCCGCGGCACCGGCCAGCCGGTCCAGGACGGACATCATCGGCAGCACCGGAACCGTCCAGGTCGGACAGTGATCCGCCACCCACCTGTCGATCCCCGGATCCAGCAGCTCCTCGGTACCCGGGCCGGTCGGACCACCCGTGGCAGGGCCTGACGGATCACCCATGGAAGCTCCTGATGGGTTTTCCGGCCTGCCGGTGGGGCCCTCCCCCCGCCCGGACGGATCTCTCGGCGCCGTGACGGGACCACCCCCCGGCACCACGCGCATGCCCAGCCCGCGTACGCGGTAGATGCACGTGTCGTCGCCCCACAGCGACGCCTCCGCCGTCGCGTACGGACCCCGTGCGTCGTGCCCGGCCTCCAGGACGTCCATCTCCACCCTGATCAGCCGGTTGGCCGGGGTGATCTGGCCGCGGTACGTCCAGGTCATCTCGCGTCCGGGCAGGACCGGTTCGAAGCGGGGGTCCGGGACACCGGCCGTCATCCCGCGTTCGATCAGGTGGAACCGCAGCAGCTGGCACATCGCCTCGATGCCCAACGAACCCGGCTGCACCGGGTCCTGGAAGAAGTGCGCGGCGAAGAACCACTCGTCCGCGTCGACGTCCTTCTCCGACCGCAGCCGGCCGAGCCCCGCCCTTCCCCCGTCCGGCCAGTACCCCGTGATCCGGTCGAACATCAGCAGCATCGGACCGGGCAGACGCGCCGGACCGGCGCAGTAACGGCCGGGCCGGGAGGTCAGGTCCACGGTGCGGTCGCAGGGCTCGTCGAGGCGCGCCCGGTCCTCCCCCGACACCGGCAGACCGGCCTGGTGGTCGAAGGCCGAGGGCGGGAAGTACCCGAAGACCGTGGAGAGTTCGAAGAGCGGCTCCCCGTCGGCCCTACAGGTGACGTCGAACGACTCGATGATCATGTCGCCGCTGCGGGAGACACGCGTCAGCCTGGCGTCCGTGCGCACGGTCCCGGTCGCGGGAGTGACCTCGCCGGTCACGGTCCCCGATCCGTCGAGGTTGCGGAACAGCAGGTCGGTGCCGGTGGTCAGCGCGCTGCCCACGTAGGAGGCCAGCCAGCCGCACGGCTGCAGCGCGACCTCCAGGAGTACGGCGAACGGCATCGTCCGGCCGTCGTTCTGCTCGAAGTACCAGGCCGCGTCCGGCACGTCGTACTCCGCGACGACGGCGCTGCCCTCCCGCATACCGCCCTGCGGGCCGTCCACCTCGGCGATACGGCTCATGAAGTGGTACGGCGGACCGGGCAGCCGGGCGACCCTGCGCGTACCGTCGAACGGCGTGTACGCGGCACCGAACGCCTCGCTCGGCCTGCCCCAGGCGCACGCGAGCAGCGAGGCGTAACCGAACGGGAATCCGCCCACCGAGGCGACCGGACGGACCTCCGCATGGCCGTCGAGCCCGCCGAGGGCCGCGAGCGGCACCGGGACACCGCTGTCCTGGACGGCGGGCGGGCCCAGCCGCCGCCAGTGCGACAGCGGCCAGTCGGGCACCAGACGCAGCGCCACGTCCCGGCCGTGGAAGGCCCTGACCCCGTCCACCGTGCCCAGGACATCGGCGTACAGCGTCGGCAGCGGCCCGGACGAGACGCCCCGCACGAACACCTCGTACACGACCCGGCGGCTCTCCGGGGTGGCCTGACCACGGCACTCCGCCGAACAGGGGGAGCCGTCCACGGGTTCGAAGCGCCACCCGTCCCTGCCGACGGTGAAGCCCATGGCCGCCAGATAGAAGGCCATCGCCTGGAAGCCGCCCTGGAGCATCAGGGTGCCCGGCATGCACGGGTCGTTCTTGAAGTGCCCGGCGAAGAACCAGTCCTCCGGCGACACAGGCGTCTCGGCGCGCAGGTAGCCCCGGCCCCACGGGCCCCCGGCCGGATCGAACTCGGTGACCTCGTGCAACAGCCGAAGCCGGCCCGCGTCGATGCCGGGGGAGCGGACATGGGCGGCGGTCGCCTCCCAGCCCGGCCCGAAACAGTCCGCGGGCCGCCCCTCCGACAGTGCGCGCACCCGCTCCGCCGTGAAGTGCGTCAGCTCGCAGCGCACGGCGGGCGGATCGAGCGGAAACCCGTCACCGGGCGGGCAGTCGGCGGGATCCCACCGCACCCCGGCGCTGTCGGCGAGTTCCGCACGGGTGAAGAACCCCGCCTGGCCGTTGCGGACACTCAGGCGGAGCTCACCGTTCACGGAGCAGTCGTAGTGGAAGAAGAACAGCCGCACGCCGTCGTGTTCGGCATGGCCGTCGATATGGATCTCGTAGCGCAGCGTGTCGCCCGCCTCGGGCGGGCTGCCGTGGTACGTCAGCTCACAGCCGAGCAGCCGGTAGGCGCGATCACCCCGGTTGAGCAGGTCGACCCCGAGCCAGCTGATCAACAGCAGGTCGGCCTGGCCCGCCTCGATCATCAGACCGGCCGGCATCCGGCCGGCGGGGTCCAGGTACCAGCTGTCCAGGCGGACATCGGTCTCGGTCCAGATCGTCCCCGAGGTGCGCACCTGACCGGGTCCGGCGAGCGCCGCCGGTACCGCGTCGATGCCGGTGACCCGGTCGGCGAGCAGCATGGGCGGTTCGGGCATCCGGGTCTGCACCGCGTAGGCGTCCTGCGCGGCGAACCGGGGACCGAACAGCGCGGAGATCCGGCCCGAGGCGAGGTGTTCGAGCTGGGCACGGTCGAACCTCGGTCCGGGCAGCGGCCCTTGGCGAGAGCCCTGCCGCAGGGGCGCGGCACCGGGTCCGGTGTGCGGCTCAGGTGCTGCGGCTCCGGATGCGGTGCGCGACGGTGCTGCGGCGGATGCGGTGCGCGGTGACGGTGCTGCGGCTGCGGCTGCGGGTGGCAGCCGTACGGGCAGCGGGGGCGTCCCGCGACCTGTCCCGGCGGGCATCGCGCCACCCGTTCCGGTGCGCGTCAGTGCGGCCACCGCCTGGGCGGAGGTGCGCAGGAAGCGCAGATGGGTCTCGGTGTGCAGGGCCGTGATCTCCTGATGGAGCGCGGTCACCCGGCGAGTCTGCAGGGCGACCAGAGCCCGTACGTCCGTCGGCCCCGGCTGCCGCTCCGCCCGTGGTCCCACCACCTCGACGGCCGCCGGGGCCGCGGACAGGTCGGCCTCCCACCCGTGCAGCGGCGCCAGCTCGGGAGCCCTGCGCATGGTCACGGCGGGTGCCTGGAGGGACGGCAGACGGGGTGTGGCCGGTACGGACACCGTGACGGTGGGCCCCGGCTTGGTACGGCCCACGGCAGCCGCCCCGAGGCTGCGGAAGAGCTCCTCGGCCCGCACGGGTACCCCGGCGACGACCAGCTCGGCCACGGCGAGGCACAACTGCCGCAGGCCCTCGCCCCGCGGGGCGTCGAGGGCGACGGCCACATGATCGCGGTCGCCGAGCACGCGCTTGACCCAGCCGGTGCACAGCCCGCGCGGCCCGTGCTCGACGAAGACCCGGACCCCGTCGGCCCACGCCTGTCCGACCGTGGCCGCGAAGTCGATCGTGCCCAGGCCCTGGGCCGTGAGTGCCTCGGCCGCGCGCTCGGGCGTCGGGCGGTACGACCGCCCGGTGGCCCCGCTGTAGAACCGCACGCCCGGCACATCGACGGTGGGGCGGTGGTGCACCTCCCGCCACAGGTCGCGGATCCCGGCCAACTCCGGTACGTGGGCCGCCATGTCGTAGTCGATCGGGATGGTCTGGACGTCACCGAGCCGGGCCACGACGGCGGCACACGCCCGCGACTCGCCGCCGATGACACAGAGGTCCGGCGCGTTCACCGCCACCAGGTGCACGGCGACCTCGCCCGAGAGTTCCGTACGGACCCTGCCGAGGGGCGCGCCCACCAGGTAGCTCGACCAGCGGGAACCCCGCACACCCAGACGTTCCCAGGCGCGCCGGACCGTCCGGAGCTCACCCGTGAGCTCCGTCGTGAACAGACCGCTGTTCTTGGCCGCGCCGTACAGCCCCGCGGCGTCCGGCCACGCCCCCAGGGCCACCAGGGCGGCCGACTCGCCGGAGGAGTAGCCGATGGCGGCGTCCGGCCGCAGGCCGAGCATGTTCCGGGTGAGCTCGGTGTGTACGGCGGCGAGCCCGGCGGCACCCCAGATCCGGTCCAGCACCGTCGGCGCCGAGCAGGGGCGTGCCCAGGCGGCGACGGGCCCGTGTTCGGCCCTGACCGCCTCGCCGAGCGACGGCAGCGCGAGCATCAGCTCATGGCCCATGCCCCGGTAGGAGGCCGAGCCGTTGGTGTACACGAAGGCGGTCCGCCCCGTCACCGGTCCGTCCCGGTAGAACACGTCGGCCGGCCTGATCCCGCCCTCCGCCAGCCAGCGACGCGCGGCCTCCGCACGAGCCGCGAGCCCGCCTTCGCCCTCGACCACGAGCGCCAGCCTGGCCGGGCCGTCCGAGGACTCCCTGCCGGACGCGAGCGCGGCGAGCACCTCCCGGCGGTCGCCCCCGGAGAACACGTGCAGGCGAGGCGCCTGCCCCCGCAGCCACGGCAGGGGGTCACCGGCACACAGCCGGACCGTGGCGGGCGCCCCCTCCAGCGGGGACACGACGGCCGCGGCGGTCCGGGGGAACGCGCCGGGGTCCGCGGGCCTGTCCGCGCACGGCACCACGCGGTGCCGAAGCGCGACCGCCGCGACCGCGACGGACAGCAGCCCCTGCGCCGCGTGGGCACGCCCGAAGAGTGACGCAGGGTCGAACGCGGCGTCGGCCCCGTCGCCGACGACCAGGTCGGGTACGCCGGTGGGGTCCTCGTCGAGCAGCGCGATCACCGTGTCGCCGTCCCCGCGGGCGGCGTCGAGCGGTTTGAGGACCAGGACCACGGCGGCGTCACCCGGCTCCGACTCGTGGCCCAGTTCGCGCAGGGCGGTGCCCGCGACCAGCCCGCACGACAGGTCCGTGGCGCCGACGAGCGCGGCATCGGCCTCACCCGCCCTGATGGCCCGCGCCGCGAGGCCCAGCGCCACCGGACCGGAAGCCTCTTCCGCCGACACCGCGAAACCGGGACCCGCCAGGTCGAGTTGGGTGCTGATCCGGCTCGCCACGAGATTGGGCAGACTGCCCACCACCCGTTCCGCCGTCATGGGGGACACGAAGGCGTCCCGGGCGCGGTCGAGCGAATCGGCGTCGCCGGCCTCCCCGGCCTGCCGCAGCCAGTACGGAACCCGCCACCGGGCCCCGGCCCGCGCCACCTCGGGATCCACCCCCATCCCGATGACCACCATGGTCCGCTCGCGGGGCAGGGACACCCCTTGTACCGCCTCACGGGCGGCTTCGAGGACCAGCAGCTGATGGGGCACGGTGTGCTCCAGGGACAGCGGCGGGAAGCACAGATCCGTCAGCTCCACGGCGATCCCGGCGACGGGACCGCGCCGCTCGCCGCCGAGCACCGCGCGGCGGAAGTCCTCCGTATCGGCCCCGTCACCGACCCGGGCACCGAGGGCGACGATCGCCACCGGCGCCCGACGCCCCGGCACGTCGGGGGCGGGGCGGCCGGAAGGCTCCGGGGGCGGCACGGGCGGGTCCGGGATCCGGGTGTCCGCACGCGGACGCGACGGTGCGGGCGCGGCGAACACCTGGTCGCGGTCCCAGCAGTCCACGATCAGATGGGCGTTGGTCCCGCCGAAACCGAAGGCGCTCAGGGCCGCCCTGCGCCGCCCCGGCCACGGCTCCGGTCCGGTCAGCACGCGCAGCGGAGTGCCACGCAGCTCGGCGAGCGGACGATCGGCGCCGAGCGTCGCCGGACGGATCCCCGTACGCATCGCGCCGAGCAGCTTCAGCAGCCCGGCAATCCCCGCCGAGGCCAGCAGGTGGCCCACGTTGGACTTCGCCGAACCGATCGGCACATCCTCGCCGCGGGCATGGACCCGGGCCATGCCGCGCGCCTCCACCGCGTCCCCGACCGGCGTCCCCGTCGCATGGCACTCCACGAGCGAGACGGTCTCCGGCGCGATGCCCGCCGAGGCGTACGCCAGGCGCATCGCCCGGACCTGGCCCTCCTCCGCCGGACTGAGCAGCCCATGGCCACGCCCGTCGTTGGACAGCCCGATACCCCGGATCACACCGAGCACCGGCAGGCCGGAGGCGAGCGCGTCTGACAACCGCGTCAACGCGACGAACCCCGCGCCCTCACCGTGCATCAGCCCGTCGGCGTCCTGGTGGAACGGCCGGCTGCGGCCCGTCCTGCTCACCGCCCCCAGCCCGCAGAACCCCACATGCAGATAGAGGTTGTCGACCCGGTTGACCGCTCCCGCAACCATCAGGTCCGCCGTGCCGTCGTGCAGCCGGTCGCACGCCAGCTTGATCGCGTACAGCGACGAGGCGCAGGCGGCGTCGAGCGCCCATCCACCCGCGCCGAGCCCGAGCGCCCGGGCCGCCAGATGGGCGGGGAGCCCCGACGAGAAGCGGTTGCGCGCGTCGGGCCGGACCCGGCGCCCACCCGTCAGCAGGGCATCGCGCACGGACGGCCGCTGCGCGGACAGCCATACGTGTTCGGCGTACGCCGAGCCCGTTTCCGTGGGGTAGGACAGATTGCCCAGTACGAGGCCGGCGCGCGGCAGCGGCCCTTCGCGCCCGGCCTCCGTGAGCGCCTGACGGGCGCCGTGCAGGACCCATCGGAAGAGCGGGTCCAGCCCGAGGATCTGTTCCGGGTCGATCAGGAAGCCACCCGGATCGAAGACGGAATCGAAACCTCGTACGTAGCCTCCGACATCGGTCCACGTACGGTCCAGATGGTCGTCCACCGCGCCCATGGCCCAGTGGCGCGGCAGCCTCCACCGGTCGTCCGGAACCGCCGAGAGGCTCCGCCGGCCTGCGGCGATGTTGTCCCAGAACGTATCCGGGTCGAGCGCGTCGGGCAGTACACAGCCCCGGCCGACGACGGCGATCGGTTCGAATCCCATACAGATCTCACTTCGCGTGCGGTACGGATGGCCGTCGGCCGCTGCTCGGGTCGGGGGGGCGGTCCGCCCGGATTCAGGAGGGGCGGCGGACGAGTTCCACGCCACGCAGTTCCACGCGCACGGACCCGTCGGGGTCGATCAGCGCGACATCGCACCGCGCCCCCGTGTCATGCGCCTTCCGTGCCCGCACCACGCACCGCGGCGTGCCGGTCACCGGGCCGCCCCGGTGCACCCTGCACTCCGCGACCGCCATCGGCAGTGTCGCGTCACCGAGTACGTGCTCCGCCCAGACCAGGGCGAGCTGGAGCGCGCCGTCCACGGCGGCCGGGTCGAGCGTCCAGTGGTCGCCGGGCCAGCCCAGCTCGCGCAGACCCGCCACGGTCGCCTCCGCCCCGTGCCGGGAGACCCCGTGCACGGTGCGGACCGCCCGGAACAGGGGGCCGTGGAAGAGGACCCCTCCGTCGTACACCTCTTGGCGGGCCGGCGGCGTCAGCCCGGCGGGAGTGACCCAGGCGGCCGGATCCGGTTCCCCGGCACCGAAGGCCGAATCGCGGGCGGGCTCGAAGGCCAGCACGGCCCGGAAGTGCGGAACGCCGTCCTCGGCCCGCAGCTCCACGTCCAGGTTCGAGGGATCCCCGACCGTGCCGCGGCTGCCGTGCACGGTCAGCCGGTGGCCCTCGTGGGCGAGCCGGGGCAGGACGAGCTTCCTGAACACCCGGAGATCGCGCAGGACCACGCCGGTCGCGTCCGGCCGCCAGGCCGCGGCCGCCCCGGCGAACCAGTTCAGGACCATCGCCACGGGCAGCACGGGAACCCCGGCCGGCTCGTGGTCGGACAGCTGCGGATGGGTCCTCCGCCCGACCCGCACCTGCGCGGGGCGCGGCTCACCGGACAGGGCGGTGGCACCGTCGCCGGCCGTGATGACGACACGCGGCTCCCCGGCCGCGCCGTCCAGCTCGGCCGTGAAGGCGGCGGCCCCCTCCTCCAGCGGGATGAGGGCGACCCCGGACCGGCCGAAGTGCCCGGCCAGGGCCGGGGTGACCATTCCGCCGTGCCACGGACCCCAGGCGAGGGACCGCACCAGACAGCCGGGGCGGCGGGACTGCTCGGCCGACGCCACCTGGGCGAGCAGCTCGTTGGCCATCGCGTAGTCACTCTGTCCCGCGTTGCCGAAGACGCCGGCCACCGAAGAGAACAGGCAGATCACGTCGAGGGGATCGTCGGCCGTCGCGGCCAGCAACGCGCGCAGGCCGTCGACCTTGGTGGACATCACCAGGTCGAACTGGTCGTCGGTCTTGTCGCGGATCCGCCTGTCCGCCAGCACCCCGGCGCCGTGCACGAGGCCGGTGATCGGCCCCCAGTCCCTCCGTACGTCGCGGAGCGCGGCAGCTACCGCGTCGCCGTCCCGCACATCGACGGTGACGTACCGCGCGGCGGAGCCGGCGGCCTCCAGCCGTGCCAGGGTGGCCCGCACCTCACGCGCCGCCAGGATCTCCCGGGCCCGTGCGGAAACGGCGGCCGGCGACGCGTCACCCGCGTCACCTGCCGAGCGCTCGGCGAGCAGGCGGGTCAGCGCGGGCTCGTCGGTGGCCGAATCCAGGCCGGGCGGCTCCACGACGGCACCGGTCCGGCCGAGCAGGACGATCCGCGGCCGGTGGCGCCCGGCCAGGTCGAGCAGCGCGGCGGCCGTCACACCCCGAGCCCCTCCGGTGGCCACGATCACCGACTCGGCCGTGATCCGCGGCGTCCCGGGTGCCGGCGGGGCAGGTACCACCCGGGGCGTCGTACGGCTACCGTCCACGCGCAGGCCGACCTCCGGCTCCGGGCCGCCTTCGAGCAGTTCGTGCACGATCGCCTCCGCTACCGCGTCGGCGTCGCGCCCGCCCGTCTCGCAGTCGATCGCCTTGACCGAAACCTCCGGCCACTCCTTGGCCGCGGTCCGGGTCAGACCGGCGATTCCGCCGAGCCACGCACGGTCCGGACGGCGGCCGTCGAGCCCGAAGTCACCGCCGGTGTCCTGCACGGTGACGAACAGCCCGCCCCGCGCGGCCGTCCGGGCGGCGACCGCACGTGCCGTGCGGAACGCGGACCGGTGGACCTCGCGGGCCTCGTCGGGCGAGCCGGCCGCTGTCAGGCCGCCGAGGTGCACGACACCGTGCGCGTTCTCGGGAACGCCGGTGGTGGCGGTGGCGTCGATGCCGTGACCCGTCAGCTTCCGCGCGACGAGGACGGCGATCTCGGAGTCGTCCCCCACCACCGCGAGCGGCCCGTCGCCCAGAGCCGCCATCGCCAGGCCGGACGCCGGTGCCTCCACCGAACGCGGCACGAGCCTGGTCAGTCCGGCGCGTGGCGCGGGCGCGTCCCGCATGGCCGGGATCTCCGGGACGGCGGCCTGCGGAGGCGGGGTGCCGGTGCCGGCACCCGGGGTGAGCGCGTCGACGATCTCGCGCAGGGTGCGGAGCTTGCCGAGGCGGGCGATGTCCCCCGCCGGAGCGTCACCCACCTGCCGGCGTACGGCGGACAGGATCTCGACGCGCTTGATCGAGTCGATGCCCAGATCCGCTTCCAGCTCCATGTCCGCGTCGAGCATCGCCACCGGGTATCCGGTGAGCCGGGCCACCACCGAGAGCAGCAGCTCCTCGAGCTCGGGCGGGGGAATCTCCCGCGGCGACGGGTCGGCGGGCTCGGCGACCGTCACCGCAGGCGCGACGTCCGGGGTCTCCGGCACGGTGCGCGGCGGTACGGGGGCGAGGACCGGCGGGGGCGCCATGACGGTGGCCGGTGCGGCGGGCGGGACCGTCGCCGGGTGCGGGGCGGATGCGTGTGTCCGTGCGGACGGCACCTGCCGAGGCGGCTGCGGCGGAGCCGGAGGGACTGCCGCGAGCGGCGGTCCGGAGACGGCCGCACCGAGCGCGCCAGGGGCTCCGGGCGACCCCAGCATCGCGGCGAAGGTCGCCTCCGTCATCCTCAGGAACGCCATATGACTGTCGATCAGCATGCGCTGACAGGCCGCGTGGGCCTCCGCCGTCTGCCGCTGCACACTTTCGACCATGGCGTACCAGTCGGAACCCCCCGGGAGTTCGGGCACGGGCACGGGCACGGGTGCCGGTGCCGGCACAGGCTCCGGAGCAGGCGGATTCGGTGCGGGCAGCGCCGCGGCCCCGCCCGCCGGCGGGTAGGGCTGACCGTAGTTGGCACCGCTGATCTTCACGGTCATCCTGGGCTCGCGCTCCTTCGCTGTTCCGGGCGGCGCGTAGGGCGCCCAGAGGTGGTCGTGGTCGAGCGGGACACCGCGTACGGCCAAGCGGCCGAGCGCGGTGTGCAGGCTGCTGACCCCGGACCGGCCGGGCCGGTCCAGGGGGACGGCCGCGTGCTCGCGGTCGCCGAGGATCTGACCGACCAGACCGCTCAGCGTGGCGCCCGCGCCGACCTCGACGAAGGTCCGCACCCCCGCCGCGTACATCGCCTCGATCTGGTCGTGGAAGAGCACCGGCGAGGCCAGGTGACCGGCGATCCTGTCGCGCACCTCGTCGGGCTCCGACGGATACGGTGCGGCGTCCGCGTTGCCGTAGACCTCGATCCCCGGGCCCGCGATCGCGACGTCCCGCAGGAACGCGGCGAGCGGTTCACCGGCCGAGGCGACCAGCGGACTGTGGAAGGCGGCCGACGCGTTCAGCCGCCGGGTGGAGACGCCCTCTGCGGCGCACGTCCTCTCCACGGCCTCGATCGCCTCCGTGGTCCCGGAAAGCACCACCTGCTGGGGCGAGTTGTGGTTGGCCGGCCAGACGTCGGTGAACCCGCCGGAGGCCAGCACGGCCGCCACCCGGTCACGGTCCGCGCCGACCGCCAGCATCGCGCCCGGCGCGACGGCCGCGTCCCGCATCAGCTCACCGCGCCTGCGGGCCAGGCCCACCAGGGACTCCGCGTCCAGGACCCCGGCGCAGTGCAGGGCCACCAGCTCGCCGAAACTGTGGCCCGCCACGCAGTCCGGCCGCAGCCCGAGCCCCCGCAGCACCTCCAGCAGAGCGAGACCGTGCACGGCGAGGGCGGGCTGCGCCCACTCGGTGGCGGTCAGCCGTGCGCCCTGGGCCGCACGCTCCTCGTCGGTGAAGGCAGGCGGTGGGAAGACCACCCGGTGCAGGGGGCGGCCGTCGAACCCGGCACCGCCCAACCGGTCCCAGGTGTCCTGGGCGGCCGGGGACAGCATGGCGAGGTCGGCGCCCATGCCGACGTACTGCGCCCCCTGGCCCGGGAAGAGGAAGCCGATCCGGCCGGGTGAGGTGGCCGCCGTGGCGTACTGGACACCGGACGGCGTGGAGAACGCCGTGTCCGGCCGCGCCCGGATCAGCGCGGTCGCCTGCGCGAACTTCTCCAGCAGGTCCTCGGTGCCGGTGGCGACGACCGCCAGCCGCACCCGGTCGGTGGGCGAGAACGTACGGTGGCTCTCCCGCGCGATCTCGGCAAGCGGCCGGTCGTCGATCGCGGCTCCCGACAGGGCGGCCGCCGAAGCGGCGCCGAACAGGACGAGTTCGGTCGGAGCGGAACGGTGGCGCCAGGCCGCACGACCGGGTGAGTCCGACGGTACGTACTCCTCCAGTGTGACGTGGAAGTTGCTGCCACCGAAACCGAAGCTCGACACCGACGCCCGGCGGGGGTGACCGGACGGCCGCACCCACGGACGGGCTTCGGTGTTGACGTAGAACGGGCTGTCCGGGACGGTCGTCGCCGGGGCGGGCCGGTCCACCTTGATGGTCGGGGGCAGAACCTTGTGGTGCAGGGCCATGACCGTCTTGAGCAGTCCCGCCGCACCTGCCGCGCATTTGGTGTGGCCGATCTGCGACTTGACCGAGCCGATCGCGCACCACTGCCGGTCCGTACGCCCGGACTCACCGAACACCGCGCTCAGCGCGGCCAGTTCGGCGGTGTCCCCGGCCTTGGTTCCCGTACCGTGCGCCTCGACCAGCTCGACCGTGTCCGGACCGTAGCCCGCCTCCTCGTACGCACGCCTCAGCGCCCGCGCCTGGCCGGCGGGCAGGGGCGCGTAGATCGCCGTGCTCCTGCCGTCGGAGGAGGTGCCGATCCCGCGGATCACCGCGTGGATCCGGTCGCCGTCCCGCTCCGCGTCGGACAGCCGCTTGAGCGCGTACATGACGACGGCCTCGCCGAGCATGGTGCCGTCCGCCGCTTCGGAGAACGGCCGGCAGTCACCGCTGGGGGACAGCGCGGGCGTCTTGGAGAAGCACATGAACATGCCGATGTCGTTCGCGGTGTCGACGCCGCCGCTGATCACCAGGTCGGACCGGCCCAGTGCCAGTTCGCCGACCGCCGTCGACAGCGCCGCCAGGGAGCTGGCACAGGCCGCGTCGGTCGTGTGATTGGTGCCGTGCAGATCGAACCGGTTGGCGATCCGGCCCGCGATCACATTGCCGAGCAGCCCGGGGAAGGTCGACTCCCGCCACGGCACGTAGTGGTCCGTGATCCGGTCGCACACGGCCTGCGCCTCGGCCTCGGCGAGTCCGCTCTCCCGCATCGCCTTGAGCCACACCGGACGCCGGCTGCGCTCGTTCATGTGGGACAGCAGTTCCAGGGCGGCGGCTCCGAGGACGACACCGACCCGGTCCCGGTCCACGCGCGACAGGCCGCCGGCGTCCGCGAGGACCTGGTCCGCGACCATCAGCGCGAGCAGCTGGGCGGTGTCCGTGGCCGGAAGGCTGGTGGGCGGCAGACCGTAGGCGAGCGGGTCGAAGTCGACCTCCGGCAGGAACGCCCCCTTGCGGGCGTACGTCTTGTCGGGGGCGGCCGGGTCGGGGTCGTAGTGGTCCTCGACGAGCCAGCGGGACGCGGGGACCTCGGTGATCAGGTCCCGGCCGCCGATCACCGTCCGCCAGTAGCCCGCGGCGTCCGTCGCGCCGGGTACCAGCGCGCCGACTCCGACCACGGCGACGGGCACCTGAGGGCGGGTACCGGACACGGGTTCTCCTTGTCGTCGAACGGCTGCCGCCGACGCCTCCGGGACGCCGGTCCCGGTCATGCGAGCCTGCGCGGCGCGTAGGCGAAGGCGGAAGCCGGCAGGGGAACGCCGTAGGTACGCAGCTGATGGGCGCGGGTCAGGACGGCGGCGCCTTCGACGAGGTTGAGCGCGATCTGCACGACCGACCGGTTCGCCGCCCCGGCGAGGAAGGTGCCCGCCGTCCACCGGTTGAACGCGCCCATCGCCGGGCCGCACCAGATCTGGAAGTCCGTGCGCCGGGCCGACTCCCCGGTGATGGCCCACCGGCTGGAGTTCCCGAGGTACCAGCGGAAGACCAGCGCCATACGGTGTCTGGGGTCGGCCTCCGCGCGCACGATCTCGGACGGGTCCCGCTGCCTCCAGAACTCCCGGGTGCGCTGCCAGATCTCGTCGAACGGGGCGCGCAGGACGTCGCGTTCGATCGTGGCGCGCAACGGCCCGGGGATCTCCTCCAGCGAGGAGTGGTTCCGGTAGGCGGTGTGGAGCCGGTCCGCCCGCCGGGCGAACATCGTGCCCCGGGCCAGCACTTGCAGCTTGACGCCCAGCTCGAACATGTCGGCCGCCGGAGCCATGGTCACATCGGCGATGTCGGCTTCGGAGAGCATTTCCTTGGCCTCGTCGGACAGACCGGCCTCGGTGGCGGTCTGGTTCACCGACCCCGTGACGACGTAGGCAGCCCCGAGCGCGAACGCGGCGGCGACCGCGCTCGGCGTGCCCAGACCGCCCGCCGCGCCGATTCTGACCGGCCGGGAGTAGCCGAACCTGCGGGTGAGTTCGTCCCGCAACAGGACGATCCGGGGCAGCAGCGCGGCGAGCGGGCGGTTGTCGGTGTGCCCGCCGCTGTCGGCCTCCACGGTGATGTCCTCGGCCACCGGCACCCGCGCGGCCAGATCGGCTTCCCGTGCCGTCAGAGCGCCCTGTTCGACGAGTCGGCGCAGCAGGTCCGAAGGCGCGGGCGACAGGAACTGCTCGGCCACCTCCGGGCGGGAGACCTTGGCGAGCAGCCGGGCGCCCCGGACGATCCCCCCGGCGGCGTCCAGGTGCAGCCCCCGGGCCGCGCACAGGACGACGGCCGGGGTCAGCTCCATGAACGCCGAGACCGAGATCCTCGGGACGGAGTGCCGCAGCAGCAACTCGGCGACCCGGAACTCCAGCGCGGGCTCGGCCGGTGCGTGGATGAGGTTCACCCCCCAGTTCGGGCGGTCGGCCAGTTCCTCGGCCAGCACGCGCACGGCCCGTTCGACATCGGCGTACGCGAGGCCGCCCGCGCCGAAGAAGCCGAGCATCTCCGCCCGTGCCATCGCGGTCACCATCCGGGTGGTGGAGATGCCGTTCGCCATCTCGCCCGCCACGTAGGGGAACCGGACACCGTGCGCCTCGCAGAAGGCGCGTCCGCCGAGCCACTCGGGATACAGCGGGGGCAGCGTCCCGAGCAACGTCGCGCCGGTGGGCGGGGGACCGACGGCCAGACCCAGGTCACGGCCGGTCGGCCCGGTGACGATGTGCACCTGTTCCCGGATGCGCCGGGCACAGGCGGCGATCCCGTCGGGGGAGAAGGCCGAAGGGTGGCTGACGCCGGGGTCGGAACCGGTGAGGACGGACAAGAGCGGACTCCAGCGGAGAAGGGCGTCTGCGGGGTGCGGGACGGGCGCACCGGGGCGCGGACGTGGTCACGGGTGTGCGGTGGCCGGCGGGTTGCGGGGCGGGACGGCGCCCGTGGGTGTCGGTCGATCCACCGTCGGCCGCACCGGGCCCAGCCCGGACCACAGATAGTCCAGGTCCACCCGGCGTTCGGCCGCCGACGACCCGAACAGGGTCCTGACCCGGGTGTCGTCGAAGCGGCGACGGTGACTCAGATAGGCCGTGAAGCCGGGGTAGAAGTCCAGCAGGGCCTCCAGCGGGGACGCGTCGTCGGGCTTGCCGGCGACCACGTCGAACGTCAGGGGAGCGAGGCGTTCCAGGAGTGCCACGACGGTCGAGACCGGGACGTCGTGGCCGTGGACGACGTTGTAGGTGTCGACGCCTCCGGAGGGCGGCCGGTCGGCCAGCCGCACCATGACGGCGGCCGCGTACTCCACCGGCAGCAGGTTGAGATGACCGTGCGGATGCCCGACCAGCCGCATCACCGGCCGGCGTGGTCCCGGGAGTCCGGTGCCGTCGACCGTGCTCAGCGAGTCCCGCAGGATCTTCTCGACGACCTGGAGGGGGTGCGGGGGCAGGTCGGGGTGCGGCGGCAGGTCCGTGACCAGGATGCTCGGACGCAGCACGACGACAGGACGGCCGTGCGCCCGCGACCAGGCGTGGACCAGCACCTCCGCCTCGTACTTGGAGCGCTCGTAGGCGTTCTCGAAGCCGTGCGAGTCGTCCAGCTCGTCCTCGTACGCCACCCCGTCGCGCCGTGCCCCGGCCACGAAGGCGGTGCTCACGTGGTGGACCACGGGCTTCCTGCCTCCGGCGGCGGCCAGTTCGAGCACGTGCCGTGTGCCGTCCACGTTGACCCTGCGCAGCGGTGCGAGGTCGTCCTGGAGATTGATGCTGCCCGCGCTGTGCCAGATCGCGTCGAGGCCGTCGGCCAACTCCTGGAAACCGGACGGGGACAGTCCCAGCCGTGGCCGTTCCAGATCGGTCTCCACGATCCGGAGCCTGCCGGGCAGCTCCGCGAGCAGCGTGTCCGGAGCCCCGGACAGCTCCAGGAAGCGGGTGATGCGCGTCAGGGCGTCACCGGATCGCGCATGGGCCAGGACCGTCAAGGAGCGCTGGGAGGCGAGCAGATGACGCAGGAGGCGGAGGCCGAGGAACCCGGTGGCGCCGGTGAGGGCGACGTGCACGACTCATGACTCCAAGGGCTTCGAGAGGGATGCGACCGCACACGCTGATCCGGGGCGCCGACTGCCGTCACCGGTGGGAGCGGGGCACGGCCCGTCGCTCCGCCCGGGGCGATCCGGCACCGGCGGCTACCGGTACATGAGGAACAGTGACCGATAGTGAGGGAAGGGTGGAGTGATCGTCCAGCCGGCTCACCTGAAAGGAGTAACGGCCCCCGGGCCGGGAGCGGGAGGGACGGGCGACACGTGTGGTGCCTGGTCAGGGCCGCGGTCCAGGGGCGCGGGGGGGGGAAAAGGCCCGGACCGCCGTCCGTCGCCCGTACCCGTCATCATTCCGGGTGATCTTGCGGACGGTGTACGGGAACCGGCTCCGGCGGCACGGTGCCGCGACCGGCGGGCGGCACACGGCACGACCGTCCGTGCGACGCGACGGGCCCGGCGTCCGGAGCGCGCCGGGCGGGGTTCCGGGCCCCCCGTACCCCGGTATAAACCGAGGCGATACGAGCCGTCGCGGTGGACAGGACGCGCCGACGGGCCGGCATCTCGACCGGGCCCCGGCCCGGTCAGGCCCTCCCGTCCGTCCACCGGTGCGAACTGGAGCCCTCAATGACCGTGTCCGTCCCGTCCGTTCCGAGTGCACACCGCCGCACCCACTCCATCGACCGCGCGTTCCTCAGCCTGGAACGGACGCATCCCGACGTCCGCTGGGACACCGGGGGTGTCGCGTATCTGAGCGGCCGGCCACCGGAGTTCGCGGACTTCCGCGCGTACGTCGGTATGCGTATGGCCCAGCTCCCCATGTTCGCGAGCCGGGTGGACGGCAGGCCTCGACGCTCCACGTGGCGACCGGACGCGGACTACTGCATCGACCGCCATGTCCACGAGACGGTCGCGGACGGCCCGGGCGGGTGGGACTCCGCAATGGACACGGCCCTCAACGCGCCGTTCACGGCCGGCACACGCTGGGGGATCTGGCTCGTCCACGGTCACACGCCCGACGCGTACGCCGTGTGCTACCGGTTCGACCACGCCTGCCAGGACGGCTCCGCCGCGGCGCTCGCCTTCCGTTCCCTGCTCGGCGCAGGGGCGCCGTCCGCCCGCCCGGTGCCCCGGGCGGGCCGACGTGCCGGGCTTCCGGGGAGGGTGGGCAGGGCGCTCGGCCTGGCGGTGAAGTTCGGGTACGACGCGTTCGCCGTCCGCGACCGCGGGTCGGCCGCGCCCTTCGTGCCGGTCGGCGACCGGCAACTGCTGCGGGGCCGCGTACCGCTGGCGACCCTCCGGCGGATCGCAACGGCACACGGCGGATCGGCCCACGACGTCCATCTCGCCGCGCTCTCGGGCTTGTTGGCGGCCTGGTCGGCCGAGTCCGGCACTCCGCTGCCGTGGGTGTCGGCACTGCTTCCCGTCGACGGACGCCGCCACGACGAGGAACAGACATGGGGCAACCGCTGCTTCGCCATGCCCATGGAACTGCCCGTGCACTCCCTCGGCCCCGGGGACACCCCGGGCGGCGACTCACCCCTGCGGCGCCTGGAACGGGTCAGGGCGGCGACCGTGAAGCT
This sequence comes from Streptomyces sp. NPDC058637, assembly GCF_042717325.1. Lineage (NCBI taxonomy): Bacteria > Bacillati > Actinomycetota > Actinomycetes > Kitasatosporales > Streptomycetaceae > Streptomyces > Streptomyces sp. NPDC058637. The sequence continues at coordinate 275,889 of NZ_JBHXRD010000002.1, forward strand.
GCGGGGCGAGCGGTGGCGTCAGGCGATCCAGGACATGGTCCGGTTCATGCCCGACGCGCCGACCGAGTGGTACATGCGCAGGGTGATCTCGCCGCGCGTCACCAACATCATGGCCACGTCCATGCCACTGGCCGAGGAGGGCAGCCTGGGCGCCACCCGGGTGACGGGCTCCGCACTGCTCCCCCTGCTTCTCCCCGGTCACCTCTTCGCGGTCGGCCTGTCGTTCTTCGGGACCTGGGCCGAGGTCTCCTTCCTCACCGACCGAGCCCTTCCCCTCGCGGATCGGCTGCCGGTCCTGTGGGAAGAGGCGGTGGACGCCCTGGCCGGGGCCCACGCGCCGGAGTGACCCCGGAACGACCCGTGACCCACGGCCCCTCCGTGACGAACTCAATCCCGCCGGAGCAGCACCATGGGATTCTCCGCCACCCCGGCGCCGCAGGGCACCGCGGTCCAGCTCCTCCGGTTCGCCGGGGCGGCCTTCACCGGCCCCTCGTCCTCCGTCGGCGCACCCCAGCGCGATCCCACCGCAGCGACGCCCCGGGCGGCCCGGACAGGGACACCGGTGTCCACGCGGCGGATCCCGGCACCCCCTCGCAGCGCGTCCCGCCCACCTGACCGCGCTCAGCGCAAACCGTCAACCGGCCGGGGCACGCTGTCGTACGGGCTGTCAGCCGGTCACGGCCGCCAACGACTCGCGATACGCGCGAGCCGTAGCCACCAGGCGGTCGAGCGCCTCCCTGGTCTCCACGAGGTCGGCGATGTGCCGGGAGAGCCGGTCGCGCTCCTTCGCCATCCGTTGCAGCGCAGCGTCGGAGTTCTCCTCACTGGGCTTGTCGACACAGGGCAGCAGTTCGCCGACGGTGCGGCTGGACAGGCCTGCGGCGTACAGCTGTTGGATGAAAGTGACCCGCTCGACCTCCTCGCCCGTGTAGTGTCGCTGCCCGCTGGGGCTGCGGGTGCTGCTGAGCAGACCCTGCTCCTCGTAGTAGCGCACGGACCGGATGCTGACTCCGGCCCGTGACGCGAGCTCCCCGATCCGCACGGAATCCTCCCGGGTGTGTCCTGCGCCACAGGGCTTGCCTCTGACATCAGTGTGAGGTTTTAGCGTACTGCTGTGCCCGGGATCCGGGCACGGCGATCCGCGAAGGAGTCCTCACGTGACAAGCCTCTTCACCAGCCACAGGCTCGGCGGCCTGACCCTGCCCAACAGGGTGGTCATGGCCCCGATGACCCGGATCCGGGCCACCGCCGAGGGTCTGGCGACGCCCTCGATGGCGGCCTACTACGCCCAGCGGGCCACGGCCGGACTGATCGTCAGCGAGGGGGTGCAGCCGAGCCTGATCGGACAGTCCAGCCCCGGCACCCCGGGACTGCACACCGACGAGCAAGTGACCTCGTGGCAGCCCGTGACCGAGGCCGTCCACGCCAACGGCGGCCGGATCTTCGCCCAGATCATGCACGGCGGCCGGGTGTCGCACCCCGACACCACCGGCGTGCAGCCGATCGGCCCCTCGGCCGTGGCCGCCGTCGGCGACGTGTTCACCCCCACGGGACCGCGGCCCGCCCCTGTGCCGCGCGCCCTGGACACCGCCGAAGTGGCCGAGCACGCGCAGTCGTACGCCCGGGCCGCCCGCCGTGCCGTCGACGCGGGCTTCGACGGGGTGGAGCTGCACGGTGCCAACGGCTATCTGATCGCGCAGTTCCTCGCCTCCAACGCCAACCTGCGCACGGACCGTTACGGCGGCCCGGTCGCGAACCGGATCCGGTTCGCCGTCGAGGCGGCCGCCTCGACGGTCGATGCCGTCGGCGGGGCCAGGACCGGCATCCGGCTCTCGCCGGGCGCCGAGTTCTGGGGGGTCCGGGAGACGGACGTCCGCAAGCTCTACACCGAGCTGCTCACCGAGTTGGCCCGCCTCGAAGTGGCGTACGTGCACCTCGAAGCGACCGTGGACGAGGAGACCCTGATCGGCCTGCGCCGGGCATGGCCGGGCACCCTGGTCATGAACCCCGTGCAGCCGATGGGCCCGAAGCAGACCGGCCGGGACGACGCCGACCACTGGCTCGGACTGGGTGCCGACCTGATCAGCTTCGGCCGCGCCTTCATCGCCAACCCCGACCTGGTCGAGCGACTGCGCGGGTCCCTTCCGATGGCGCCCGCCGACGAGGCCACCTACTACCAGGGCGGCGACGCGGGCTACCTGACGTACTCGTCGCACCAGTACGCGGCCTGAGGCCGAACCGGGGGCGAGCGGAGGGCGGTGCCGGGTACGCGGGGCGGGCGCGTGCCCGGCCCGGCGTACCCGCGCCAGGGCACCCGCGGCCCGCCGCCCGCGCCGTTCACCGCAACCCACGGCGGTGCCGGGAATCACGGCGGCCCCAGGACGTTGAACCAGGCGTGAGCTCTGCCATCGCATCGACCCGGTTCTCCTTCCTCGACCGCTCCCGCACCAGGGAGGGACACGACGCTCCGCAGGCGCTGCGGGACACCGTCCGGCTGGCCGGTACGGCCGAAGCGCTCGGCTACCACCGCTTCTGGGTGTCCGAGCACCACAGCGTGCCCGGTGTCGCGGGATCGGCGCCGACCGTCCTCGCCGCCGCCGTCGCCGCGGCGACCTCCACGATCCGCGTCGGGACGGGCGGGGTCATGCTCCCCAATCACCAGCCGTTCGTCGTCGCCGAACAGTTCGGTGTGCTCGCCTCCCTCTTCCCCGGCCGGATCGACATGGGGCTCGGACGCTCCGTCGGTTTCACCGACGGGATCCGCAGGGCCCTGGGCCGCGACAAGGAGGACGCCGACGCCTTCGCCGCGCAGCTCTCGGAACTCCTCGGATGGCTCGACGGCACACAGCAGGCCCATCCCCAGGTGCACGCGAGGCCCGCGGAGGGGCTGCGCATACCCCCGTACGTCCTGGCGACCGGTGAAGGTGCCGCCATCGCGGCGGCGGCCGGGCTGCCGCTGGTCATCGGTGATCTACGCGGACGCGAGAAGCTGGCCCGTGCCGTCGAGGGCTACCGCGGCGGATTCCGGCCCTCGGTCTGGGCCCGGGAGCCGTACGTGATCGTGGCGGGCACGGTCGCGGTCGCGGAGACGGAGGAGGCCGCCCGACGGCTCCTGGTCCCCGAAGCCTGGTCCATGGCGCACGCGCGCAGCCACGGCAGCTTCCCGCCGCTGGCACCGGCCGCACGGATCGAGGATCTGACCATGACGGCCAAGGAGCGGGAACTGTTCGAGCGCGGCCTGCGCGGCCACCTCGCGGGCACGGAGGACAGGGTGGCCGACGGACTCGACACGGTCATCAAGGAGACCGGAGCGGACGAGGTGCTGGTCACCACGAGCACGTACGACCGGGAGGCCCTGGTGGACTCCATGCAACGGCTCGCCCGGATCACCGGCCTGCGACGGGCACCGGACGCCGCCGCCGTGGTCTGAGGGAGGCAGCGTACTCACCCCGAAGCGGGCACAGCCCCCTCCACGTACCCCCGCGCGGACTGCCTGGGCCGGCGTCCGCACCGCTACTCCATGGGGTAGATGTCCCCGCTAGCCATACCGCTGACCTGCACACTCTCTGATTCCAACCGGTGAGCCCGGTCCTTCAGGCGACGGCGTTCCTCAGGATCGGTGGCCCGTTCGGCGGCCTTCTCGAGATCCTTCGCCTCGGCGCGCATCCGCTGTGCGCGACCGTGGACGTCCTCTGACGCTGACTCGCTCATGATCACTCCTCGGAGCCGTACGGAGCGGACCCCTCCACGGAACCAGCCTAGGAGCCATGAGGCATCTCGGCGCGGCTCCTCGAGACGCGGAGTGAGCGCCGCGTACCGGGCGAGCGTGTCCCGTGCCGGGCGAGCGTGCCGCGTACTACTCGAACCGGGAGACGTCCCCCGCCCCCCGGCGCACGATCTCCAGCTCACCGCTGGAGAAGTCGATGACCGTGGTCGGTTCGGTGCCGCAGTCACCCGAGTCCAGCACGACGTCCACCACGTGGTCGAGGCGCTCCTTGATCTCCCAGCCCTGCGTCATCGGCTCCTTCTCGTCGGGCAGGAGCAGCGTGCTGGACAGCAACGGCTCGCCGAGCTCGGCGAGCAGCGCCTGGGTGACCGCGTGATCGGGGATCCGGACGCCGACGGTCTTCTTCTTCGGGTGCTGCAACTGCCGCGGCACCTCCCGGGTGGCGGGGAGGATGAAGGTGTAACTACCGGGCGTCGCCGCCTTGATGCTGCGGAACACGTCGTTGTCGACCTGCACGAACTGTCCCAGCTGTGCGAAGTTCTGGCACACCAGGGTGAAGTGGTGGCGGTCGTCGAGATCACGGATCGTCCGGATCCGCCCGACGCCGTCGCGGCTGCCCAACTGGCAGCCCAACGCGTAGCAGGAGTCCGTCGGGTACGCGACCAGCGCGCCGGACCGGATGCTGTCGGCCACATTGCTGATGGTGCGGCGCTGAGGATTCTCGGGGTGTACATCGAAATACTTCGCCATTGGCCGAGTCTAAGGCTCCGGGTATGCCCGGAGCACCCGCCGCCCCGCTCGGCCAGAGCTCCGGCAGCCGGTCCGCCGGCGCCGGAGGACGCCGCTCGTCGAGCAGGAAGAGACAGACCCGGAGGTGCGCGGCCGGTTCACCGTCGAGGTACGCCGCGTAGTCGCGGGCGGCGGCGGTCCCCTGCGCCGCCTTCTCGTCGTCGGCCTCCCACGCGTCGCGCCGGTCCGCCGGATACTCCTGGATCCGGCCCCGGTCCCGCCACCACTCCCGGACCCCTGCCGGTGTCCAGTGCTCGTCGCCGTCACAGCCGTAGCCGGAGAAGCACTCCGCCTCGGCGGCGTCGACCAACTGCCGGAACTCCTCTGTGCCGCGGGGCTGCCGGTAGACGTACTCGGTGAAGTGCTCGGCCTCGTAGAGCACGAGTTACGGGGCGTGGATCCGGCCCGTACCGCAGTTGTCGGTGTCGGCCCCGTAGAACGGTCCGGGGACGTTGAGCCACTTCCGGTCCGTCCACCGCCCCTGGAACGACTCGCGCGCGTCACCCAGCAGCGGCACCGGATCGAAGTAGGGCTTCACGGCAGAAGCGTAGCCGGGGCCCGGACGGATCCACCGGACAGGCCTGGCGGCTTCGCGAGGCTACGGTTCGACGAACGCCCGGGTCAGATGGGCGGGTGCCAGCAGGGCCCGGTGGGCGGTGGCACGCTCCAGGAGTGCCTCGCGGGAGGCGCGTGCGGTGTCCGGGTCGCGCTCGCGGGCGTAGACGACGGCCGGATTGCCCAACTGGACCGCGTGCACCAGTGCGTCACCGGTGACGACGACGTCCCGGCCGCCGGACTGCTCGACCAGGACGGACTGGTGGCCAGGTGTGTGGCCGGGCGTGGGAAGCAGGGTCACCCCATGCCCCAGCCGGTGCTCCCCGTGCACCTCGTCCAGCTGTCCCGTGGCACGCAGCGGTTCGACGACCCACGTCCACACCGGGTCCGACCGGTCGAGGGCCGCCGCCTCCGTGTGCTGGACGACGTACCGGGCCAGGGGGAACACGGAGTCCCCGGCAACTGTCGTCGACCAGCCGACGTGGTCCTCGTGCAGGTGGGTCAGGACGACGTCCGTCACGTCCGCCGCTGCGATCCCGGCCTCGGCGAGTGCTTCCGGCAGCCGGCCCGGGACCGGGCACCACGGAGCTCCAGGCCCCTCGGCCGGTCCGACGCCCGCGTCGACGAGGACCCAGCGCCCGTCGGGCCGCTCGATCGCGAAGCACCAGAAGTTCAGCCGCCACGCCCCGTCCGGTCCCCGTGCGCCGGGATCGAGGGAGGCCGCACGTTCCCAGTCACCTTCGCCGGCGCCGGGGAAGGCCAGCCGCTCCGGCTCGAAGAACGTGCCGGCGGAATCGAGTAACGCGAGAACGCGTCCGTGCCGTTCCAAGAGGTCCTCCCTCTGTCAGGTCCCCGCCCCTGCCCGCTCCGCTCCCCGGGCAGCCGCTGTCGAACGACCCGAGGAGCCGGGCGGGGTCTCCAGGATGCCGGTCCCGACAGGCGGCCGGGACCGGGGGTGCCGGTGTGGTCCGGAGCCACGGGGCGCTTCGTACGTATGAACGGGACCGCGAACGGCGACGGGACGGCGTGGACGGGGCCGGGACAGCACGACGCCCCCGGAACCCCTGTCGCAAAGGGCTCCGGGGGCGTTCACGGCCTGTGGTCAGGCGCCGGACGCGTCGAGCATGGCCGCACGGTCGACGACCTTGATCCGCTCCCGGCCCTGCTCCGCCCCGAGCGCCTGCTCGTGGGCGTCCAGGCGGTGCCAGCCCTCACGGGTCGTGTACCGGACGCCGCGCTGCTCGAGGAAATCGACGACGGCGTCCGGACCGGGCTGCGCCGGCTCGGGCAGCCGTCCCGCGGCGTGGTCCTCCAGCAGGCAGGCCACCGTCTCGTTCGCGTCGCCCTTGGTGTGGCCGATCAGGCCGATCGGACCGCGCTTGATCCAGCCGGTGACGTACACCGACTCCATCGGCTCCCCACCGGCCAGGACACGGCCGGCGGCGTGCGGGACCGTGCCGGAGGCCACGTCGAAGGGGAGCTTCGGGAGCTCATCCGAGTAGTAGCCGACGGCCCGGTAGACGCTCTGCACGTCCCAGTCCGTGAAACGGCCCGTGCCCCTGACGTTGCCCGTGCCGTCCAGCTCGGTCCGCTCGGTGCGCAGACCGGCGACGCGGCCGTCCTCGCCGACGACCTCGACCGGGGACTCGAAGAAGTGCAGGAAGAGCTTGTGCGGGCGGTCGCCCGCGTCCCGGATCGCCCAGTTCTCCAGCGTGGAGGCGACCATGTTGGCCTGCTTGTTCTCCCGCCGGGTCGCGATCGAGCCGTCGTCGTAGTCGATGTCCTCGGGGTTGACGATGACCTCGATGTTCGGCGAGTGGTCGAGCTCGCGCAGCTCCATCGGGCTGAACTTGGCCTGGGCCGGACCGCGCCGCCCGAAGACGTGCACCTCGAGCGCCTTGTTCGCCTTGATGCCGTCGTACACGTTCGCCGGGATCTCGGTCGGGAGCAGCTCGTCCGCCGTCTTTGCCAGGATGCGCGCCACGTCCAGGGCCACGTTGCCCACGCCGAGGACGGCGACCTTCTCGGCCTCCAGGGGCCAGGTGCGCGGCACCTCGGGGTGGCCGTCGTACCAGGCGACGAAGTCAGCCGCGCCGTAGGAGCCGTCGAGCTCGATGCCCGGTATGTCGAGGGCGCGGTCGGCGTCGGCGCCGGTGGAGAAGATCACGGCGTCGTAGAAGGACCGCAGGTCGTCCAGGCCGATGTCGTTCGGGTAGTCGACGTTGCCGAACAGCCGCAGCTGCGGCTTGTCCAGGACCTGGTGCAGCGCCTTGACGATGCCCTTGATGCGCGGGTGGTCCGGGGCCACCCCGTACCGGATCAGGCCGAAGGGCGCGGGCATGCGCTCGAACAGGTCGATCGATACACCCGGGTCCTGTGCGACCTCGGATTTGAGCAGCGCGTCCGCTGCGTAGATTCCGGCGGGACCGGCTCCGACGATGGCGACGCGGACGGGGCGTGTCATGGAGGTTGTTCCTTTGGGCGGACGAGCACGGGCAGAGTGCAGCGGAGTAAGGCATGGCTTACTCCGCTGCCCCCACGGTATGCCCTGCGTCGGTGTGTCCCTGGAGCAGGGCGAGCGCATATTCCGGAAATATCGGGACGTAATTACCTGAAGAGGTCCGGTTTCTGTGAGCAGGGACCGCTACGAGCGGCTCGTCGCCTCCCGGATGGTGAGACGGAAGCGGCCGGAAGGCAGCACACGCACGAGCCGCGAGCCCCGGCCCGACGGTGTTCCTGCACACCCCGGGCTCCCGAGGACGTCATGATGGACCCACGACGCAGGATTCCGACGAGAGGACAGTGGCATGCCGATCGAGGGCGAGTACGAGCCGAGCCCGACGACCTGGGTCCGTGAGCAGGTCGAGCTCATCGAGAGCTCCGGAGGCACCAAGGGGACCACGATGCGCGGAATGCCCGTGGTCCTCCTGACGACGCGCGGCGCCAAGAGCGGCAAGCTCCGCAAGACCCCCCTCATGCGGGTCGAGCACGACGGCGAGTACGCCGTGGTCGCCTCCCTCGGCGGCGCCCCGAAGCACCCCGTCTGGTACTACAACGTGCTTGCCGACCCCCACGTGGAACTGCGCGACGGCACCGTGCGCCAGGACATGACCGCCCGCGAGGTCACCGGCGAGGAGAAGGCCGTGTGGTGGGGCCGCGCCGTCGAGGCGTTCCCCGACTACGCGGACTACCAGACCAAGACCGACCGTGACATCCCCGTCTTCGTCCTCACCGCGTCCGGGGCGAAGTAGCCCGGACGGCAGTGCGCACACCGCGGGCCCTGCCGGGGCCCGCGGTCCGTGAGGGGCCCGTCGGTCCGCGCTCCTACCAGGGCAGCCCGGCGACCCGGGAGGCGATCCGCTCGCGGTCCCAGGCGCCGTCCGCGACCAGCACCCGGTAGCGGAGGGTCAGGGTCGCGCCGGGGGCCAGGACCAGCTCCTCGTGGAAGGCGAACGACGGGGCGACGGCCGCGAAGGGGGAGCTGCGGACGAACCAGTGCGCCGGGTGCGCGCCGCCGACGCCGGTGTGATCGTTCCCGGGGGAGTGGACGAAGACGAGCGTCGCGTGCCCGTCGGCCCCGTCGTGCTCCCCGCTGTACGCCAGCCATGGAGCCTGCCGCCCCATCAGCCCCGGGCCCTCGCCGTCCGGGGAGAGGATCCGTCCGTCACGGAAGGCGCGCGGACCACGCCAGAACAGGCCGGTGTACCCCGCGCCCTCCCGGCCGTGCGTCGTCGGGCTGCCGAAGCGCAGCGGCTCCTCGCGCCGGTTGGTGATCGCGGACGACCAGGTCAGCGCCCAGCTCCCGCCCTCCGTGTCGATGTCGTGCACCTCGATGCCGCGCGTCTCGTCCGCCCAGAGCTCACCGCTGTGCGGGTGCCAGGTCAGCCGCTCGGCCAGCCGGACCCGGTCCGCGCGCACCGACACCTCGTCGAACCCGGCGTGCGCCATGGAACCGACACGCTCCGGCAGGGCCAGATACCCCTCGCCGTGCACATAACTGTTGCCGCCCCACAGATTCTGGCCCGACAGGTGCGAGGCGGTCATCTGCAGACCCTTGTGCCAGCGGTGGTCGTTGGGCCGGTAGTCGGTCACCACCCGGCCGGACAGCGTGCGCAGGGGGTGGATGTACGGCTTCGGCGCCTCCCAGGGATCCTCGGCCCGGTACACGTACCGCAGCAGTTCGACGCCGCTGCCCGCGACGGTCACCGCGACGTGGTCGCCGTGCCGGCGGGTCAGCTCCAGGGAACTCGTCATGCCGTCGCCTCCACGGCCTTCGCCAGGGGCCCCGGCGCCCAACCGGGAGCATCGCCGTGCAGAGCGGAGTAGTACGGATCCCCGGGGCGGATCTCGCCCGCCCGCACGGTCGCCCCGGTGAAGGCCGCCTTGTAGAGAGCGGCCACCAGTTCGAGGCTCTTGCGGCCGTCGGCGCCGCTGCTGCGCGGACGCCGTCCGGCCCTCAGATCATCCAGCAGCCCGCGCAGCTGCGCCTCGTGCGAGCTGGGCTCATCGGGTCCGAAGTCGCTCCAGGCGGCAGCCTGTCCGGAAGGGACGCCCGGCGCCGGAGTGATCCGCCAGTCGGCGTTTCGATGCCCGTACAGATGGGTCAGCTCGACCGTCGCGTGCTCACAGTCGATCCGGATCCGGCTGATCTCGTCCGGACTGAGCACGCTGTTCACGACGGTCGCCATCGCGCCGCTCTCGAAACGGACGAGCGCGGTGGAGACGTCCTCCGTCTCGACGTCGTGCACCAGCCGCCCCGCCATCGCGCGGATCTCCGCCCACGGGCCGAGCAGATCCAGCAGCAGGTCCATCTGATGGATGCCGTGCCCCATCGACGGGCCGCCCCCTTCGCTGCCCCAACTGCCCCGCCACGGAACGGAGTAGTACGCCGCGTCCCGGTACCAGGTGGTCTGGCAGTGAGCCACCAGCGGCCGGCCCATCGCCCGCCCGGCCAGCAGCTCCCCCACATGCCGCGCGCCCGAGCCGAAGCGGTGCTGGAAGACGATCGCCGCGTACGGGCCGCCCTCCCCGGCCCCCTCGGCGGCCTCGATCGCGTCGAAGTCCTCCAGCGACGGGCAGGGCGGCTTCTCGCACCACACCCATGCCCCGGCGCGCAGCGCGGCCACGGTCTGGTCGCGGTGGAACCGGGGCGGCGTGCCGATGACGACCAGGTCGGGCCGCTGCTCCGCGAGCATCCGGCCGAGGTCCGTGTACGCGCGGCCGATGCCCGCATCCGCGCAGAACGCCTCGACCGTGTCCACGTCGACATCGACCGCCGCGACGATCTCCAGCGGCTGCTCGGCGGCGAGCGCGGTCAGCGCGGACAGATGACTGCCTCGCGCGATCGCACCCGTTCCGACGATCGCGACCCGTACCGGTCCTCGGTGGGAACCATGGCTGGGCGTGACAAACACCCCCTGATGTGGAGAGATGACCGCCTACCGGACAGCAAGCGCTTTCTTCCATCGGGAAACCTAGGCTCCGTACGCGAGCCGGGTCAAGGGGGCCGGGGCGTTCCCGGAGGTCAGGCCTTCAGGAGTCGCGGCAGCCGGGCGAGCTGCACCGCCTGCTGGAACGGGCCGCCGCCCTCGTGGTCGTTGAAGTCGTACACCTCGATCTCCTTGTCCGGGTGCGCGTACGCGTTGAACGCGGCGAAGACCGTGGACGGCGGGCAGGTCAGATCCTCCAGTGCCACCGAGAACAACGCGGGCGCCCGCCCGCGCGCCGCGAAGTGCACACCGTCGAAGTACGCCAGCGTCCCGGCGACCTGCTCTGCACGTCCCCGGTGCGTCTTGAGGTAGTTGGCGATCTCGCGGTACGGGTTCCGGTCGGTGACGCGGATCGCCCGGGGGAAGTCGCAGAGGAACGGCACGTCGGGTGCCAGGGCCGCCAGGTCGGGTATCAGCCCGCCGACCGCGAGCGCGAGGCCGCCGCCCTGGCTCGCGCCGATCGCGGCGGTACGGCTCGCATCGGTCAACGGGTGCGAGCGGGCCGCCTCCACCGCGCGCACCGCGTCCGTGATCAACCGCCGGTAGTAGTACGCGTACGGGTCCTCGATACCGCGCGTCATGAATCCGTTGAACGACGGACCGCTGCCCACCGGGTCCGCCGTGTCGCCCGGCGCCCAGCCACTGCCCTGGCCGCGGGTGTCCATGACGAAGTGGGCCAGACCGGCGGACGCCCAGAGCAGATACGAGTGCGGCAGGCCGCGCCCGCCGCCGTATCCGAGGAACTCCACGACTACCGGCAGCGGTTCCGTGGTGCCCGCGGGCAGGACGAGCCAGCCCTTGACCGGATGGCCGCCGAAGCCGGCGAACGTCACGTCGTACACGTCCACCGTGGACAGGCCGGTGTCGGCGCACCGCTCGAAACGGGCGTCCAGGTCATGGGTTCTGGCCTCGTCGAGCGTGGCCGACCAGAACGCGTCGAAGTCCGCGGGCTCCACCGACCGGCTGCTGTGGACGCGCAGTTGATCGAGGGGCAGATCGAACAGGGACATGCGGGACCGCCTTGTGTCGCAGAGATGAATGGTCATACCGTACGACGGTCGGTGCGAGAATCGGATGGGGGAGGGCAGAAAAAAATCGCGTTGCCGGTCCGTCCGGCAGCTGCGAGGCTGCCCGGATGTCCGACACAGATACCCGCAGCTCGCACCAGGTGGCCGCACTCTTCTCGCGCGGGCGCCTGACGGCGATCCCCCGGAAGGTGGCCCGCCGCGAGCAGTTGCTGGAGCACCTCGCGCAGACACTGTTCGAGCGCGACCGCGTGTACACCGAGCGCGAGGTGAACGACGCGCTCCTCACCGTGCACGAGGACTGCTCGGCGCTGCGCCGCTATCTGGTGGTCGCCGGCCTGCTCGTACGCCCGAAGGACGGCAGCAGCTACCGGCGGGGGCGATAGCCGTCGCCGGCGACGGCGAGGCGGCCCGGACGGTTTTCTGCGGCCGGCCGGTGACCGGCGAACGGCAGGGGCTGCCCTGGCACGGTGCCCCGGGTGGATGCACTGTGGAGTCATGACCCCGCCCGTGACCGTCCACCGCCTCGGAGCCGATGGTGGCCGCCGCGTCTCGGTACGTGGCTCCGGCGGTGGCACATCCCTTCTCGGCATCGCGTACGGCGACCGCGACGTCGTCGAGTTCCTCCGCCGCGCCGGACTCGACGACGGCGACCAGCTGCTCGACGACCCGGCCTGGGTCCGGTGGCTCGGCGGGAGGCCTCATGAGTGGGCCGCCGCGTAGGCGTCGTTGTCCCAGGTCGGGCCGTTGACCTGTCCCAGGTACGCATGGTCGGCGAGCGCGCAGTGCTCACGGGGCCCTGCCGGATCGCAGGGGCTCTCACAGGGGGCGCGAGTCGTGGCGGCCGTGAGGACTGCGCGAGCCACCGGTGCCGCGGCGGCCCGGAGCCCGGCCCACGGGGTGGACGTGGGCGCCCGCCGGGAGACGTCCCCGGTGCCACCGAGCACCACGGGGCTGGAGCTGGTGGTGCTGTGCGCCGCCGTGGTCCGGTTCAGGCGCCCGGTGTCCGGCGGCGACCGCTTCCGCGCTGTCGTACGAGGTGGTGGTGCCGGGCAGGCTCCGTGGAACCGCCGGCGCCACCCGGGGGTGACGCGTACACCCACCACGGAATGGCCCTCGCGCGGCGTCCGCTCAGCCGCGTGGGTGATGGCTCCCCGTTACGGGGGCCGTGTCCGCGCGATCGATCGCCTCGGCCGGACCCGGCACGCGACGCGCGCGACAGGCCGGCCGTTCGCGAAGCCGGCGGTCAGACGTGTCCAGGAGCCACTCGCCGTGGTCCGGACGGTTGCCCGATGCCTCGGGCGGCCACCACGGCACCGCCGCGCCGACGGGCGGCGGCAGCGGTCGGGCACCTAACGGCAGCCGTTCGCGATCCGCCGAACGGGTCACGGCCGCACGGCGGACCGGGCGGCGGGTCTCAGTTGAGGGTGTCGGGGTCCGGGCCCGTGCGCATGCCGCGGTCGAGGCCCGCGATCGCGTCCATGTCGGCGTCCGGGAGCTCGAAGTCGAAGACGTCGATGTTCTGCCGGATGCGCGCGGGCGTGACCGACTTGGGGATCACGACGTTGCCGAGCTGGAGGTGCCAGCGCAGGACCACCTGGGCGGGCGACTTGCCGTGGCGCTCCGAGAGGGCGACCAGGACCTCGTCGTCCAGCAGCGCGCCCTGGGCCAGAGGGCTCCAGGCCTCCGTGGCGATGCCGTGCTGCGCGTGCAGGGCCCGCAGCTCGTTCTGCTGGAGGCCGGGGTGCAGCTCGATCTGGTTGACCGCCGGCACGAGGGAGCTCTCGTCCATGAGCCGGCGCAGATGGGCGGGCTGGAAGTTGGAGACTCCGGCCGCCCGGATCCGGCCGTCGGCCACCAGCTTCTCCAGCGCGCGCCACGTGTCGAGGTAGAGGTCGCGCGCCGGGGTCGGCCAGTGGATCAGGTAGAGGTCCACGAAATCGAGGCCGAGCTTGGCGAGGCCGGTGTCGAAGGCCGCGAGCGTCGAGTCGTAGCCCTGGTCGGCGTTCCACAGCTTGGTGGTGACGAACAGCTCCTCGCGCGGGAGGCCGGAGTCCGCGAGCGCGCGGCCCACGCCCGCCTCGTTGCCGTACACGGCGGCCGTGTCGATGGAGCGGTAGCCCGCCTCCAGGGCGGCGGACACCGCCGCGGTGGTCTCGTCGTCGGGGACCTGGAAGACGCCGAAGCCGAGCTGCGGAATGGTGATGCCGTTGTTGAGTGTGACGTTGGGGACCGAGGGCATGGGGGTCCTTCCTGGCGTCGGCTGTGCCGAGCTGCATACGATGGTTACTGGCGTCAACAATAATTGCATGCGCGGGTTAATGGCAAACGCTGGCAATGGGGCGCAAGTGGAGGCGGTCGTCACAAGGGCGGCCGCGCCACCGGCCCGCCCGGCGCCCCGGGGTGCCGTGGACCCGCGCCCGCCCGGCTCCGTCGTCCACCGTGCCACGGTCGCCGGTCGTTCGCAGCGCGTCCGTAGCCACCCCGGCTGTGCGGCCCGCGGTCACCGGACGCGAGAACGGCGTCCGCCGGGACCGTCCGGGACCGTCCGGGACCGTCCGGGCCCGCCCGGAACCGTCCGGGCCCGCCCGGAACCGTCCGGGCCCGCCCGGAACCGTCCGGGCCCGCCCGGAACCGTCCGGGCCCGCCCGGGTGCGCGCCGCGAGCCCGTCGCAGGGCGGAGTGCCCGGGCCGGAACCCTCCGGGACAGGGGCATGTGCTGAACTGTCCGGGAAACACCGGATACAGGAGCACTCTTGAACAGCTTTCGCCACCCCGGCCTCGTCCTCACCGATCACCGGTTCACGGTTCCTCTCGACCACGACGACCCGGGCGGCGAGAAGATCGAGATCTTCGGCCGGGAAGCCGTGGCGAGCGCGCACGTCGGCCAGGACCTGCCGTGGCTGGTCTATCTGGAGGGCGGCCCCGGCTTCGGTGCCCGCCGCTTCATCGGCGCGGAGGCCTGGCTGGGGCGGGCGGTGGGGGGGTTCCGCGTACTGCTCCTGGACCAGCGCGGCACCGGCCTGTCCACCCCGGCGAACCGCCAGACCCTGCCGTTGCGCGGAGGCCCGCGTGAACAGGCCGACTACCTGGCCCACTTCCGGTCCGACAGCATCGTCCGCGACTGCGAGCTGATCCGGCCGCAGCTCACCGGCGGGGCGCCCTGGACCGTCCTGGGGCAGTCCTTCGGCGGTTTCTGCGCGGTCCGCTACCTGTCGTCCGCCCCGGAAGGGCTCGAAGCCGTCCTCATCACCGGCGGACTGCCTTCCCTCGACGCGCACGCCGACGACGTCTACCGGGCCGCGTACCCGCGGATCGAACGGAAGGTCGCAGCCCACTACGCCCGCTACCCGATGGACGTCGACCGGGCGCGCGCGATCGCCGCGTACCTCGCCGGGCACCGCCCGGAGAGCGGCGGCCACCGGCTGACGCCTGAGGGGTTCCAGTCCCTCGGCATCCTGCTGGGCGGCGGCAACGGCAGCCACCAGCTGCACCACCTCCTGGAGAACGCCTTCGTGGACGGCCCGCACGGGGCCGAACTCTCCGACACCTTCCAGGAGGCCATGCGCACGGCCACCTCGTTCGCCGGCCACCCGCTGTACGCGCTCCTGCACGAGGCGATCTACGGCCGGGGCGCGCAGCCCACCGGCTGGTCCGCCGAACGCGTCCGCGCCGAGTTCCCGCAGTTCGACGCCGCCGCCGCACTGGCGGGCGACGGGCCGCTGATCTTCACCGGTGAGAGCATCCATCCCTGGCACTTCGAGGTCGACCCCGCACTGCGCCCGCTGCGCGAGACGGCCGAGCTGCTCGCCGCCCGCACCGACTGGCCGGTCCTGTACGACACCGCCCGGCTCGCCGCCAACGAGGTACCCGTGGCGGCTGCCGTCTACCACGACGACATGTACGTGGACACCGGGCACGCGCTGGGCACCGCCGCCTCGATCCGCGGCCTCCGCACGTGGGTGACCAGCCGGTACGAGCACGACGGGCTGCGCGCGAGCGGTCCCAGGGTGCTGGACCACCTGCTCGCACTCGTCCGGGGGGAGAGCGACCGGTAGCCGGACCGCCCGGGGACGGGTCAGCGCTGCAGGGCCTCCAGAGTGGCGTCCAGGTCCGCCCCCGAGCGCGGCGAGCTGTTGTACGGGAGCTTCGACAGGACCGCCGCCATGCCGCAGGTGTTGCTCACCGCGGAGTACACGAGACCGGCGCCGATACCCGCGGACAGCCAGCGCGCGGCGGGGAAGCGCCTGCCGGTCAGCAGGCCCGCAACGACCATGGAGCCCGCGGCGAGCCGCACCTGGCGTTCCATGGGCCACGTGACCCGGGCGCCGTCCGGACGGTCCAGACCGTGTCCGTCGCCTTCCCAGGCGGAGGTCCCGCCGGTCAGGGTGGCGGCGTCGATGTCGGCATCGGCGAGGATCTCGCAGGCCCGGGTGGAGCGCACCCCGGAGGCGCAGACCACGAGCAGCGAGCCGCGGGCCGAGGCCGACTTCAGTGCCGGCACCGCTTCGGGGAGCCGGTCGAGCGGGACGTTCAGCGCGCCGGGCACGTGCCCGGCCGCGTACTCGCCGGGAGCCCGCACGTCGATGACGGTGAACTCCTCCAGACGGGCCGCGGCCTGGGCGGGGGAGAGGGAGGAGGGGCTGATCACGAGCGGTTCCTTTCGTCGCCGGAGCGGGGGAGGGACGGAGTCCCGGGCACCCCGCAGCTCAGAATACCCGTAGGGGTATTTCGTAGGGCTCCGGCTCGCGTCAGGGCCGACCGGAGCAACTACGGCTTCCCCTGCCCCGGTACACCCCCGCGATGCACACGGCCGGGACCGTCCCCCGGATAGCCTGCCGGTCATGACGGAGCAGTTGGAAGCCATGCCCTCGGACTGGCAGCGGGCGCTGGCGGTCGTCGCCCACCCCGACGACCTGGAGTACGGATGCGCCGCGGCCGTCGCCGGCTGGACCGACGCCGGACACGAAGTCGGATACCTCCTGGCGACCCGCGGCGAAGCCGGGATCGACACCGTCGCCCCACGTGAATGCGCCCCGCTGAGGGAGCGGGAACAGCGGGAGAGCGCCGAGGCCGTCGGCGTCCGCACCGTGGAGTTCCTCGACCACCGCGACGGCGTGATCGAGTACGGAACGGCCCTGCGCCGCGACATCACCGCGGCCGTCCGCCGCCACCGGCCGGAGCTGCTCATCACCCTCAACCATCGCGACACCTGGGGCGGTGCCGTCTGGAACACGCCCGACCACCGCGCGGTCGGCCGGGCCACGCTGGACGCCGCGGGTGACGCGGGCAACCGCTGGATCTTCCCGGAACTGGCCGAGCGGGGCCTGGACCCGTGGGACGGGGTGCGCTGGGTGGCCGTCGCGGGCACCGACAGGCCCACGCACGCCGTCGACGCGACGCCGGGATTCGAGCGTTCGGTCCAGTCGCTGACAAGGCTGTTTGCCGAATCCGCAATCATCGGTATGAATGGAGGCATGAAGGAACAGACCCAGGACGCCCCCGAGCTCGACGCCGTACTCACCGGAGTCGGCCCACGGCTGCGCCGGCTGCGCAAGGACCGGGGGGTGACGCTCGCCGCGCTCTCCGAGGCGACGGGGATCTCCGTGTCGACCCTCTCCCGGCTGGAATCCGGCGGCAGACGCCCCAGCCTGGAGCTGCTGCTCCCGATCGCGCGGGCCCACGAGGTACCGCTCGACGACCTGGTCGGCGCGCCGCCCGTCGGTGACCCGCGGGTCAGGGCCAAGCCGATCGTGGTGGGCGGGCGGACCGCGCTGCCGCTCACCGGCAGGCCGGGCGGGCTCCAGGCGTACAAGTTCGTCCAGGAGGCGGGCTCCTGCGAGCAGCCCGAGCAGCGCACCCACGAGGGGTACGAATGGCTGTACGTCCTCTCCGGCCGGCTGCGGCTCCTGCTCGCCGAGCACGACCTGGTGCTGGGTCCCGGCGAGGCGGCCGAGTTCGACACCCGGCTGCCGCACTGGTTCGGGCCCGCGGGCGACGGGCCGGTCGAATTCCTGAGCCTCTTCGGCCCTCAGGGCGAGCGGATGCACGTCAGGGCCAAACCGAAGCGCTCCTGACCGGGCGGGCGGCGCGGCCGGGAGCACTCGCGTCTGTCGCGCCCGGGTGTCTCCGCCAGGGCCGCGGTGGGGGCGCCCGGAGCGTTCCCGTACCGGCCTCGAACGGCATGGCCCGAAGTGTTCCCAGGGGAGCAAGCGACCGCTTAGTATGCCCCGGAGCAGTGGTAATGCCGACAGTGTTGTGGAGGCCCCTCATGCAGGCATGGCGAGTGCACCGGAACGGCGAGCCGAGCGAGGTGATGGAGCTCGAAGAGACGGACCGGCCCACGCCCGGCGACGGGCAGGTGCTGCTGAAGGTACTCGCGGCGAACATCAACTTCCCCGACGCGCTGCTCTGCCGCGGGCAGTACCAGGTCAGGCCCCCGCTGCCGTTCACGCCCGGAGTCGAGATCTGCGGTGAGACGGAGGACGGGCGCCGGGTGCTCGCCACCCCCGCCCTGCCCGACGGCGGCTTCGCCGAATACGTCGTCGCGGACGAGGCCGCGCTGCTGCCCGTCCCCGACGCGCTGGACGACGCCGAGGCGGCCGCACTGCACATCGGCTACCAGACCGGATGGTTCGGCCTCCACCGCCGCGCCCACCTGCGGGCGGGCGAGACCCTGCTGGTGCACGCGGCCGCCGGGGGGGTCGGCAGCGCGGCGGTCCAGCTCGGCAAGGCGGCCGGTGCCACCGTCATCGGAGTCGTCGGCGGACCGGAGAAGGCCGCGATCGCCCGCGAACTGGGCTGCGACCTCGTCATCGACCGCCACGGCGAGGACATCGTGGCGGCCGTGAAGGAGGCCACCGGCGGGCGCGGCGCGGACGTCGTCTACGACCCCGTCGGCGGGAACGCCTACGCCAAGTCCGTGAAGTGCATCGCCTTCGAGGGCCGCGTCGTCGTCGTCGGCTTCGCGAGCGGGACCATCCCCGCCCCGGGCCTCAACCACGCCCTGGTGAAGAACTACTCGATCGTCGGCCTCCACTGGGGCCTGTACAAGACCAAGGACCCGGCCGCCGTCCGTGCCTGCCACGACGAGCTCACCGAGCTCGCCTCGCAGGGAGTCGTCAAGCCCCTGGTCAGCGAGCGGCTCCCGATGGCCGACGCCGCACGCGGCGTCCAGCGGGTCGCCGACGGCACGAGCACCGGCCGTATCGTCGTCCTTCCGGCGGGAGGCACCCGATGAGCACCGCCATCGACACGGCGGAGATCCGCCGGCGCACCCGGGAGTTCCTGGCCGCGCACCCTCCGGCCACCACGGACCGCACCGAGTTCCTCCGGGCCCGCTTCGACGCCGGCCTCGCCTGGGTGCACTACCCGCTCGGGCTCGGCGGACTCGACGCGCCGCGCTCCCTGCAGCCCGTCATCGACGGCGAACTCGCCGCCGCACAGGCCCCCGACAACGACCCGCGCCGCATCGGCATCGGCCTCGGCATGGCCGCGCCGACGATCCTCGGCTACGGAACCGACGAGCAGAAGCAGCGCTTCCTGCGCCCCCTGTGGGTCGGCGAAGAGGTGTGGTGCCAGCTCTTCAGTGAGCCGGGCGCCGGGTCCGACCTGGCCGCACTCGGTACGCGGGCCGTGCGGCAGGAAGGGGGTGACTGGGTGGTCGACGGACAGAAGGTATGGACCTCCAGCGCCCATGTGGCCCGCTGGGCGATCCTCATCGCCCGCACCGACCCCGACGTCCCCAAGCACCGGGGCATCAGCTACTTCATCTGCGACATGACCGACCCCGGTGTCGAGGTGCGGCCGCTGCGCCAGATCACCGGCGAGGCCGAGTTCAACGAGGTCTTCCTCACCGGCGTACGCATCCCCGACAGCCGACGGCTCGGACCCGTCGGTGACGGCTGGAAGGTCGCCCAGACCACCCTGATGAACGAGCGCGTCTCCATCGGCGGTGCCCGGATCCCCCGTGAGGGCGGCATGATCGGGACCGTCGCCGAGACCTGGCGCGAACGCCCCGAGCTGCGGACCCACGACCTCCACCAGCGGCTGGTCACCCTCTGGGTCGAGGCCGAGGTCGCCCGGCTCACCGGAGAGCGGCTGCGCCAGCAGCTCGTCGCCGGACAGCCCGGCCCCGAGGGCTCCGGCATGAAGCTCGCCTTCGCCCGCCTCAACCAGGAGATCAGCGGGCTGGAGGTCGAACTCCTCGGCGACGAGGGCCTGTTGTACAGCGACTGGACCATGCGCCGCCCCGAGATCGTCGACTTCACCGGACGCGACGCCGGATACCGCTACCTGCGCTCCAAGGGCAATTCCATCGAGGGCGGTACGAGCGAGGTCCTGCTCAACATCGTCGCCGAGCGCGTACTCGGCCTGCCCGTCGAACCGCGCAACGACAAGGACGTCGCCTGGAAGGATCTCGCCCGATGAACGCACAGAACGAACCCGCGCAGGCGCCCGACCTGCTCTACTCGGAGACCGAGGAGGACCTGCGGTCCGCCGTGCGCTCCCTGCTCGACGACCGGGCCGACGCGCCGACGGTGATCGCCGGGATCGAGTCCGACACGCCGTACGACCTGCGGCTCTGGGAATCGCTGGCCGCCGGGATCGGCGCGGCGGGGCTGCTGGTGCCCGAGAAGCTGGGCGGACAGGGCGCCACCCACCGCGAAGCCGCCGTGGTCCTGGAGGAGCTCGGCCGCAGTGTCGCCCCCGCCCCGTATCTGACCAGCGCGGTCGTCGCGACCGAGACCCTCCTCGCGCTCGACTCGCAGGACGGCCCGGTCGGCGCACTCCTGGGCGACCTGGCCGCGGGCCGCAAGGTCGCCGTCCTCGCCCTGCCGTTCGCGACACCCGCCGCCGGCGCCGCGGCGGCCATGACCGGCACCCTCGACCGGACCGTGACCGGTGTCGCCGAGGCAGTCGCGGCCGACGTGCTCCTGGTGCCCACCGCCGACGGCCTGTACGCGGTGGAGACCGGCACCGGCGGTGTCGCCGTCGAGCCGCTCGTCCCGCTCGACCTGACCCGCCCCCTCGCCGCCGTCACCCTCACCGGGGCGGCCGGAACACTTCTCGCGGCGCCGGGGCCCGCGACGCGCGCCGTGACCAAGGGGCTGCTGAGCGGTGCCGGACTCCTCGCCTCCGAACAGCTCGGGCTCGCCGAGTGGTGTCTGACCGAGACCGTCCGGCACACCCGTGAACGCCACCAGTTCAACCGGCCGGTGGGATCGTTCCAGTCGCTCAAGCACCGGATGGCCCAGCTCTGGCTGGAGGTCGTCTCCGCCCGGGCCGCCGCCCGGAACGCGGCGGACGCACTGGCGACCGGCAGCCCCGACGCACCACTCGCGGTGGCGGTCGCCCAGGCGTACTGCTCCAGGGTCGCGGTCCACGCGGCGGAGGAGTGCGTCCAACTGCACGGCGGGATCGGCATGACCTGGGAGCACCCCGCGCACCTGTACCTGAAGCGGGCCAAGGCCGACTCGATCGCGTACGGCACGGCGGGACGCCACCGTGAGGCCGTCGCCGAACTCGTGGAGCTGGCGGCCCCGTAGGCGGGAACCCGGAGCGGGGGCACGTGACCACGTGCCCCCGCTCCGGCGTGCCTACGCCGGGCACGCGGGTAACAGCAGGCGCAGCGCAGCCGACCGGCGGACGACGGCCCCTCCAACTCTTGGCAGGTACCTGCCTTTCTGATCGGCCGGGGCTCCATACTCGTCGCGTCCCCCCGCCCGCTCTGCCCGCTCATCGCCTCAGGGAGACCCCATGGCACACCTGACCCGCCGCAGAGTCGTCAGCACCGTACTCGCCACCGCAGCCGCAGGCGCCTTCGTCCCCGCCCAGACGGCCGCGGCGGCGCCCGCCCGGCCGCCGGGCCCGCGCCCGCTGACCCACGCCCACGCGCACAACGACTACCTGCACCCGCGCCCCCTCCACGACGCTCTCGCGCACGGGTTCACCAGCGTCGAGGCGGATGTCTTCCTCGTCGACGGCGAACTGCTCGTCGCCCACGAGGCGAGCGGCCTCGACCCGGCCCGCACCCTCACCTCGCTCTACCTGGACCCGCTGCTCGCCCGGGTCAGGGCGAACCACGGCACGGTCCACGCCGGACACCGCACGCCGCTGCAACTGCTGATCGACATCAAGAGCGACGGAGCCGCGGCCTACCTCGCACTCGACGAGGTACTACGGCGCCACCGCCACATCCTGACCCGCTACAGCCACGGCCGGGTCCGCGCCGGAGCCGTCACCCCCGTCATCTCGGGGGACCGGGCCGCCCGCGTCCCGATGGAGGCGCAGCTCACGCGGTACGCCTTCTACGACGGCCGGCTCGACGACCTCGGCACGGCGGCGCCCGCGTCCTTCATCCCGCTCATCAGCGCCAACTGGACCCAGAACTTCGGCTGGCAGGGCACCGGCCCCTTCCCCGCCGCCGAACGGGACAGACTGCGGGACCTCGTCGCCGCCGCCCACGCCAAGGGGCAGCGCGTCCGCTTCTGGGCCACCCCCGACACGGCCGGCCCCGCCCGGACCGCGGTATGGGACGAGCTGCTGGCGGCGAAGGTGGACCACCTCAACACAGACGACCTGGAAGCCCTGGAATCCTTTCTCCGCCACCGCGACTAGCGCCCGTCGATGGGAGGGTACGGACGCGAAAAGCGGGCATAAGGCCCGTATTTCAATCCCTCTCCTCCCGTTGACCGACCTCCGTCACCGTGTGTTACCGCCCGTTCGGCGGGCATGGCAGTCCGCCGGACGGCCTCCCCGCTGCGCCAGACTGGCGGCCGAATGCCGCAATTCCGGCGCGGCGGAGGAGGTTGGCCATGGCCATTACGATCTCACTGGTGCTCTTCCTGCTGATTTTCGCGGTGATCTTCCTGCGTAACGGCGGACTCAAGGTCTCGCACGCGATCGTCTGCGCGCTGCTCGGCTTCCTCATGGCCGGTACGAGCATGGCGCCCACCATCCACGAAGGGATCACCGCCACCGCGAACGTGGTCAGCGGCCTGCACCCCTGACCCCACGCACGCTCCGGGTGCGAGACAATCGACTCGATCGCGGCAGAGCGCCGCGCGGGACCCGCACAGGGCGATACGGTCGCTGTCGGGCCCTCGCGCACGCTCGGTCGACCTGGCCAGGACCTGATCGCTCCTCGCCACGCACCTGGAGAACGCAGCAATGTCATTTCCGCAACCCGGACGGCAGCCGGGCGCCGCCCATCACGAACACTGCAACAGCGCCCTCTGCTGCCGCTGCCAGCAGCGGCAGTGGTCGACGCACCTCGGCAACGAGCGCCTCTGCGGCCCCTGCGCCGCCTGCTGCCGTGACTGCGGCCGGGCTCCCGCACCCCACCTGGACGGCCTCGACGGGGGATTCTGCGCGGAATGCCGCGGACAGTGCGGCCGGTGCGGCAGCAGACTGCCCGTGGAAGGCCCCTGCGGCTGCCGGAAGTGGAAGGAGCGAGGCGCCACCACCCCCGTCGGATACGTCCTGCAGGCATTTCCGCAGCCGCTGCTCCAGGCCCTCGCCCACCGCACCCCCCCGTCCGTGTACGACCTGGTCCACCAGGAGCTCGCCCGTCGCACCCCCGACCAGCTCCTGGACCGGGTGGAACGGCGGTGGAACGTCCGCTGGGCCCACGCCCTTCACGAGAAGGACGAGGACGGCCGGCGCCGCTGGGCGCCGCAGGAGATCGCCGAGGCCCTGGTGAGCCCGGGCCGGTGCGTGGACCCGCAGTGCGAGGACGGCTACCTGGTCACGAGCGACACCCCGTGCGGACAGTGTCTGCGCCCCACACACCGCTTCGTCACCGCGGTAGCCGACCGTACGGCGACCACCGCGCACGCGAGGGCCAGTGCCGCCCGGATCCGCCGGGCACTCGTGGAGGGCCGCTCAGTCAAGCCCGGCACGCCACGCCCCCCGCGCTGACGCCCGGAAGTCCTCAGGACGCGCCGGCCGATGCCGCGACGTCCCGGTCCAGCGCGGCCCGCACCAGAGCCGCGGCGAGGACCGCGGGATCCCGGCCCCTCGCCAGCCGCGTCAGCCCCGCCGACGAGGTGGGCAGACCCAGCCGCTCCGCACCCTGCAAGGCCTTCGCGTCGAGGTAGGGAGCCGTCTCGGGCCACACCGTCTGCACCTCGCGCAGGAAGATGTCCGCACCTGCGGGACCCACTCCGGGAAAGCGCTGCAGTGCCTTCCGCAACGCTCCGGTGTCACCCTCGGCGTCCCTGCGAAGGTGCCGCAGATCCCCGCCGTGCTCGTCGAGCAGGAGTACGGCGCCGTCACCCAGCTGGGTCGCGGTGCGTTCGTCGTACCGGCGGTACCCGCCCTCACCCAGCGCGCCTACACGCTGCTGCCACGTCGCGTCCGCCATCCGGCGCGGGGTGCGCATCCCGTGCGCGTACAGCGCCAGGGCGGCGGCCACGGCGACCGAGGCGCGGATACGGGCGCTCAGCAGGTCGCTCAGCACCAGGAGCTGGTACAGCGGCTGAGGCGTGTCGCGCAGCCGGATGCCCGCCTCGGCCGCGTAGGTGGTCCCGTGCAGCTCCAGCAGCGCGTCCAGCGTCCCGCGGTCACTCATCGGCGGCCCTCACCACGCGCGGTCCGACGCGCCCCGCGCCGTCCTCACGTGAAGCCGAAGATTCGGGCGATGAAGTAGCCGGCGACGACGAGCGAACCGAACAGCACGGTCGCGGCCCAGAAAACGGGATGCTCCCAGATGCCGCCGTCCGGACGCTCGACGTGCGCCTCGCTGATGCACCCTTCGCCCGGAGGCGTCTCGCCGGGGGGCGTGAGCGGGCGCGCGGGCGACAGGGAACTCGGGGGGATGTGTGAGACAGCCATACCTCCACCATCCCCCCGCACCGCCGGGTCCGCACCGCGGGTACGCACGGGCGGCACCTGGATGCGTCCGTACGGAGCGTGCCTGCCCTCCCGACCGCTGCGACGCCCCGGGACGGGGCACCGGTAAGGAATGCCTGGAGTATCGGCGCCCGCGCCCGTCATCAAGCTCGTACAGCGCACCACCGAGCCCGCCGCCACGCAGGTGCTGCGGTCCACCGCCGCGGCCGTCATCGCCTTCGTGGTGGCCCAATGGGCGCTGCCCGAGCCACATCCGGCGCCCCTGACCGCCCCGCTCACGGCCCTCCTCGTGGTGCAGGTGACGCTCTACGCCACACTCACCACGGGGATCCGACGGGTGAACTCGGTCATCGTCGGCGTACTCATCGCCAGCGGGTTCAGCTCCCTGGTGGGGCTGAGCTGGTGGAGTCTGGGTCTGACGATCTTCACTTCGCTGCTGATCGGGCGCTGCGTCAGAGTCAACGAGTTCGTGGTCGAGGTGGCCATCAGCGCGATGCTGGTGCTCGGCGTCTCCCAGGTCGCCGACACCGCCTGGGAGCGGGTGTTCGAGACCCTGGTCGGGGCGGGGGTCGGGCTCCTGTTCAACCTCCTGTTCGCGCCGCCGGTCTGGGTCGAGACTGCGGGCGCCTCCATCAGCGGCATGGGGAAGCGGATGGGCAGCATGTTCCGCACCCTCGGTGAGGAGATCGGCGGCAACCACCCCGTACCGAAGGCGGCCGCGCGTCTGCACGAGGCCCGTCGGCTGGACCACGACATCGTGGAGGTGGACGCCTCGCTGCGGCAGGCCGAGGAGAGCCTGATGCTCAACCCCCGGGTCCGCCAGGGGCTGCTGTACCGCGTGGTCCTGCGGACCGGACTCGACACGCTGGAGATCTGCGCCGTGGTGCTGCGCGTACTGACGCGCACCCTGACCGACCTGGCCAAGGCACGTACCGAGGAGGAGCTCTTCCCGGCGGACGTGGCCGTACTCCTGCGGGAACTCTTCGGACACATGTCGGACGCGATCGAGGGGTTCGCGGTGATGATCACGACACAGATCGCCGCCAGCGGGGAGGAGGCCGAGGAGCGCCTCGCCGAGGCACTCGGCCGCAGTCGCGCGACACGCGACCGGGTGGCCGACCTGCTGCTCGCGAACGTCCAGGAGCATCCCCGGCAGTGGCAGCTGCACGGGGCCCTCCTCGCCGAGATCGACCGCATCCTCGACGAACTCGACATCGACAAGCGCACGGAACGCCTCGGTGAAGAGCTCGACCGCCGCGCGGCGGACGTACACGAACGCCACCCCCGCATCCAGACGGTGCTCCGCCGACTGCGCGGCGCCACGCGGAACCGTCCGCGCGCGGAGGCCTGAGCGGGCCTCGCAGGCGAGCGTTCCGGTCACCCCGATGCGGCGAACGGCTGCTCAGCCCAGCCGGGCGGCCGGTCCCTCCGGTACGTCGGACGTCCGGCCCCTGCGGGCGCCCCCGCCCTCCTCACCCCGTCCGTGCGGCGGCGGTGGCCGGTGTCGCACCACGGGTCCATCCGGCTCCGCCGGAAGGTACAGACGGCGACGACGAACCGGTTCGACCCGGCCACCGTGCCGTCGGGACAGGTGACTTCCACGGGCCCTTCGATCAGCGGAGGGCCTTCGCCCGTCCGTCGACAGAGATCCCGCGAGGACGTTCAGGGACGTTCGGCACGGATGACCACCAGTTCCTCCGTCGTTTCGCCCCGGCCGACCAGGCCCGACTCCCTCAGCCACCGGAGTCTGGACCGCAGCACGGGCCCGAGGGGGACGTGCGCGCGGTCGCTCACCCGTGCGTGCAGACCGGCGTCCGACAGGCGGCGCAGGGTCACGTCGCTGTCGCACAGGCCCGAGTGGACCATCAGCAGGAGGCCTCCGGGACGCAGCGCGGCCGGAGCCGCGCCGCAGACACGGTCGAGGACCGCACGCCCGTCGCTCCCGGCGTCCCACGCCCGCGCGGGACCACGCCCCGGCAGCCGGCCGATGGGGGACGGGACGTACGGCGGATTGCAGATCACCAGGTCGTAGGACCTGCCGGGCAGCGCGGCCAGGAGATCGCTGCGCTGCACGGTGACGCGCCGCCGGTGCAGCAGCGCGTTCAGCCGCGCGGTCATCACGGCCCGCCGCGCGATGTCCACGGCCGTCACCCGCGCCCCCAGCCGCGCCGCGTGCAGGGCGAGCGCACCGCTGCCCGTACCGAGGTCCAGGACGTTCGTGCCGGGGCCGATCTCCTCCCGGTCCAGGGCCGCCATGAGGAGGCGGGTGTCGTGCTGCGGCGCGTACACGCCGGGGAGCGTAAGCAGCCGGTCCGGACGGGCCGGTTCCTCGGTCAGTTCCGCGGACATCCAGGACTCCTCGAATCCATGAATCGACTTGATGACTCCGAGCGCGGTGCCCCGATGGAGGGCCTCCGATGCGGTGGCACCGGATGCGTCACCGCGCACCCGTGGGAAAGGGCGGTACGAGTGGCCGGCTCAGGTCCGCCAGTCCGCCAGTCCGCCATCAGCCGTTCCCCGAGCCGGTCCTCCGGACAGGAGGTCGCGGTGATCCCGAAGGCGATGTCGGCCGCGAGCTCCGGTTCGTCGTCGAGCAGCCCGCCGATGACGTCCCGGCGTACCACCTGCTCGTGCACCGCGTCGGCCTCGACGTGCTCCGTGTGGAAGAACTCCGCCGCAGGCCCCGCCCCCGTCCGTTTCATGGCACGGGCCAGGCGACGGGAAGCGGGTGAGGAGGTGATCTCGACAGCGGCGAGATGCCCCACCAGCGCCGCGCGCAGCCGCCGGTGCAGGACTCAACCGCGGCAGCACCCAGGCGTGCGGATCGGCCTCCTTGAGGTGGTACAGGGAGCGCTGCACCGCGTAGGCGCGCAGGTGCCGCAGCTCGCCCCGGTCCTGCAGGAACCACGAGAGCCCGGTCCCGTGGACCGGCTCCACCAGCAGGCCGGCCAGCACGTCGTCCAGATCCGGCGGTCCCGTGGCGTCGGCACGCAGCGCGGGGAGGAAGCGTTCCTCCAACTCGGCACGAACGGTGAGCAGCCCCGGGTCCCACTCCAGCTCCGGGCGCACGCCGGCGAAACCCCGGTAGTGGAGCTCGTAACAGACGTACAGCGCCAGCTGCGGATCGGCCCCGTACGGATCGCTGTCCCCGGCGGCACCGGGATCCGGCAGAGGCGCGTCACCACGCAGAAGGCCGATCACGCCCGCCGACACCGGGCCGCGCGCGCGTGGAAGGGAAGGTCCGGTGTGCTGATCGGACATAGATCCTCCTGCCTCCGTCGTCCCCGGAAGCCACTCGGGTATCGGCACCGTGATCGACTGTACGCCCGACGTCCCGCGGCAGCCTTCCGGCGTGTGCCGGGCCCGCGGGCCCGGCACAGGGTTCGCCCGCCCGAGCCGACGGGCGGCAGCACCGGCGGGCGTGCCCTCGGGGACCTGCTCCGACCGGCGAGCTGCTCGGAGGACTCGCACCCGCCGGTACGGACTCGGCCGAACCGGGGGCGAGCGGAGGGCGGTGCCGGGTACGCAGGGCGGGCGCGTGCCCGGCCGGGCGTTCCCGCGCCAGGGCCCCCGCCGCCCGCACCCGCCGGTACGGACTCGCGCCCGCCGGCACGGTCAGCCGGCCGCCTTCCCGCGGGTCCATTCCAGCAGCCGGTCCGCCGTCCACGTGGTGATGACGCGGTCGGCCGGGACGCCGCACTCCGCCGCCCGCGCGCAGCCGTAGATCTGCCAGTCCAGCTGCCCCGGCGCGTGGGCGTCCGTGTCGATGGAGAAGAGGACACCGGCGTCGACCGCCCGGCCGATCAGGCGGCGCGGCGGATCGAGCCGTTCGGGCCGGCAGTTGATCTCGACCGCCGTCCCCGCCTCCGCGCACGCCGCGAAGACCCCGGCGGCGTCGAACTCCGACTCCGGGCGGGTCTTTCCGCCCAGGAGGCGCCCCGTGCAGTGCCCGAGCACATCCGCGTGCGGATCCCGTACGGCCGCGAGCAGCCGCTTCGTCATCGCCGCCGCGTCCATGCGCAGCTTCGAGTGAACGGAGACGACCACCACGTCGAGGCGTTCCAGCAGCTCGGGTTCCTGGTCGAGGGACCCGTCCGGCAGGATGTCGCACTCGATTCCGGTGAGGAGGCGGAAGGGCGCCCACCGCTCGTTCAGCTCCGCCACCACCTCCAGCTGATGGCGCAGGCGCTCCGGCGACAGCCCGTTGGCCACGGTCAGCCTGGGGGAGTGGTCGGTGAGAACGGTCCACTCGTGGCCCAGCGCCGCCGCCGTCCTGCCCATCTCCTCGATCGGACTTCCGCCGTCCGACCAGTCGGAGTGCGTATGGCAGTCGCCGCGCAGAGCCGCCAGCAACGCCTCACCCCCCTGGGCGAGCGGTTCCGAGGCCTCCGCCTCCAGCCGCTCCAGGTATCCGGGTGTCGCACCGGTCAGCGACTCCCGGATCACCTCCGCCGTCCGGGGCCCGATGCCCCGCACCGATTCGAGGGAACCCCGAGCCACCCGGTCCGCGAGCTCTCCCTCGCGCAGGGCGTCGACCGAGGCGGCGGCCGTACGGAAGGCCTTCACCCGGTACGTGGCCGCGTGGGACCGCTCCAGGAGGAAGGCGATCCGTCGCAGGGCATCCGACGCCTCCACGGTCAGGGCCTCGCCGTGTGGTCGGGATGCCCATGGGTGCGTCGGGCCTGCTTCATCTCTGCCTCGTACAGGTGCTGCCGTCCCGCCACGAGCTCCCGCCTCACCCGGGCCTCGACCTCGACGAACGGCCGGTAGTAGGTCGCGTCGTACGCCTCGACGATCTGGTAGGTCCAGCAGCCCGGAATGACGTTGCGGCCCAGGATCTCGCGCTCCACCAGGTCGGCATGGCCCGCGTGGCCGGCCGTACGGAGCAGTTCCACGGCCCGGTCGAGGGTGAGGTCCGCGCCGCCCGTCAGCTGGTGGAAGTCGTAGAGGCGCCCCCTGGCCCGCTCCACCGACTCCAGCGCCTCCGTCAGCGCGCCGAGCGCCTCGACCGTCGTGTCGTCGACGCCGGGCGGGCGCTCGTGCCCTTCGTCGCGTTCGTCCTCGTCACGATTTCCCGTCATGTCTACGACTGTGCACGCGCCCTGTGTGCCGCGTCCTGCCGACGGGCCGATGGGGTGAGCCGCAGAGAGCCCCGGGGAGTCGGGCGCGGGTCCGCGTCCGAACGTCGGCCATGTTTCGAGCGGGACGGCTCCGGGCACAGGCCCTGTGGCGCGGGAGCGCTCCCACGCCGGTCATTCCCCCCACTCCCGAAGGTGGAGATCATCGCATGAATTGTCATGATCACCTCAAGTTACGTCGCGTGATGCCACGGCTGGGCGGTGTGCTCGTCGCCGCGCTTCTCTGTCTGCTGCCATGGACAGGCACCGCGAGTGCCCACGGCTCCGTCGTCGACCCGGCCTCCCGCAACTACGGCTGCTGGCTGCGCTGGGGCAGCGACTTCCAGAACCCGGCCATGGCACAGGAGGACCCCATGTGCTGGCAGGCTTGGCAGGCCGACCCGAACGCCATGTGGAACTGGAACGGGCTGTACCGCAACGGCTCCGGCGGCGACTTCCCGGCAGCCGTGCCGGACGGCCAGCTGTGCAGCGGTGGCCGTACCGAAGGCGGCCGCTACAACTCCCTGGACACCGTGGGTGCCTGGAAGACCACGGACATCGGCGGCGACTTCACCGTCAAGCTGTACGACCAGGCCAGTCACGGCGCCGACTACTTCCAGGTCTACGTCACCGAAGAGGGATTCGACCCCGCCACCGAGCCGCTGACGTGGGGAGACCTCCAGCTGGTCGCGGAGACCGGCAGCTACGGGCCCAGCCAGAACTACGAGATCCCGGTGAGCACCTCCGGCCTCAGCGGCCGTCACGTGGTGTACACCATCTGGCAGGCCTCGCACATGGACCAGACGTACTTCCTGTGCAGTGACGTGAACTTCGTCTGACGCACACCTGTCCCGCCGGATCCCCCTGTCCGGCAGGACTCCGCGCGCGGATCCCGCCGTCCGGCGGGGTCCGCGCCGCCCCGTCGGCGGTGACCGGGGCGGTCCGTCGGCGGTGACCGGGGCGGTCCGGGGCCGATTGGCGAGGAACGCCCGTTCGGCCTACGGTCGATGGGTGAACGCTCCCGTTCACTCAAGGCTCGGACGGCCCGAATCGCGGTAACTCGATGACGGAATCACCGGCGAAAACCTCGACCCTTGCCGAATCTCCGGAGCGGGGCCACGGCAGGGGAATCGCTCTTCTCGTCATTGCCTCGTGCCAGCTGATGGTGGTCCTCGACATCACCATCGTGAACATCGCGCTTCCGCACATCCAGACCACGCTGGGCTTCTCGACCGAGAGCCTGTCCTGGGTGATCAACGCCTACACGCTGACCTTCGGCGGGCTGCTCCTGCTCGGTGGCCGCCTGGGCGACATCCTCGGGCGCCGCAGAGTCTTCGTCTTCGGCGTCCTGCTCTTCGTGTTCGCCTCGCTGCTGGGCGGACTCTCCCAGGAATCCTGGCAGTTGCTCGCCGCGCGCGCCCTGCAGGGCGTCGGCGGCGCGATCGCCTCGCCGACCGCGCTCTCGCTCATCACCACGACCTTCCGGGAAGGTCCGGAGCGCAACCGGGCGTTCGGCGTGTTCGCCGCCGTCTCCGCCGGCGGCAGCGCGATCGGGCTGCTCGCGGGCGGGGTCCTGGTGGAGTGGCTCGACTGGCGCTGGGTCTTCTTCGTCAACGTGCCCATCGGGCTGCTGATCGCCTTCGCGACACCCCGGTACATCAAGGAGTCCGAACGCCACCCGGGCCACTTCGACGTCCTCGGCGCGCTCACCTCCACCATCGGCATGGTGCTCCTCGTCTACGGCTTCATCCGTGCCTCGGAGGACGGCTGGAGCGACAGCCTGACCATCGGATCCTTCCTCGCGGCCGTCGTGTTCCTGGGATTGTTCCTCGCCGTCGAGAGCCGGTCGAAGCAGCCCATCACCCCCCTGAAGATGTTCCGCGACCGCAATCGCGCGGGCACCTACGGAATCATGCTGAGCCTGGCTGCCGCGATGTTCGGCATGTTCTTCTTCCTGACGCTCTTCGTGCAGAACGTCCTGGACTTCAGCCCGCTGAGGGCCGGGCTCGCCTTCCTCCCCGTGAGCGCGGTCATCGCGGTCAGCGCGGGAATCGCCTCGAAGCTGCTGCCCAGGTGGGGCCCGAAACCCTTCATGGTGGTGGGCGCGGTCCTGGCGGCGCTGGGGCTCGGCTGGCTCACGCTGACCGACGTCCACAGCTCGTACCTGGGGAGCATCCTGGGGCCCACCATCGTCTTCGGCTTCGGCATGGGCATGCAGTTCGTGTCGGTGACGCTGATGGCGGTCTCCGGAGTGGCCCCCCGTGAGGCGGGAGCCGCGTCCGGGGTCCTCAACGCCACCCAGCAGGTGGGCGGATCGCTCGGCCTGTCCATCCTGGTCACGGTCTTCGGTACGGCCAGCCGTAACGAGGCCACCGAACAGGTGCCGAGCTTCCTCGCCGAAGCGACCCCCGCCCAGCAGCAGGAGTTCCGCAGGACCGGCGAACTCCCCGCCCCCTGGGGCGACCAGGTGCTCACCTCGGGAGTGTCCAGCGCGTTCGTCGTCGCCGCCGTCATGGCCGTCATCGCCGCGCTGATCGCCCTGCTGGTCATCCAGGTACGCGCCGGGGACCTGGAACGACTGCGCGGCGCAACGGTGATGCCGGCCGTCGACGCGGAGGACGTACCGGAGGACGTCACGGGCGAATCGGCCCCGGTACGCGGCGACCGGGGCGGACGTGGGCCCGGCCGGCTGAGGGACGGGGACGCGGGCCCGGCCGGCTGACGGACGTACGAGGCCGTAGTGGGCCTCCGGCGCCCGGGCGCGGGACGGTCAGAGCAGGTTGACGAGGCGGATGTAGCGCACCCAGTCCCAGTTCGCCCCCGGATCGGTGTGGTCACTCCCCGGGACCTCGTGGTGGCCGATGATGTGGGCGCGGTCCTTGGGCAGGCCGTAGCGGTCGCAGATGTCCGCGGTGAGCCGGGCCGACCGCTCGTACATCGCGTGGGTGAAGTAGGCGGGCTCGTCCACCCAGCCCTCGTGCTCGATGCCGATGCTGCGGGTGTTGTAGTCCCAGTTCCCCGCATGCCAGGCGATGTTCTCCTCGCGGACGCACTGGGCCACGAAGCCGTCCCCCGAGCGCACCACGTAGTGGGCGGAGACCCGCTTGGCCGGATTCCGGAAGATGTCGACCGTTTCGGTGAACGTCTGCTGGGCGACGTGGACGATCACGAAGTCGACCGGGAACGCCGAAGGGCGGCTCGACACCGTGTAGTTGGACGGGGACGCGGGAGCCCAGTGGGCCGACGGGTAGTCCGTGCCGGCCGTCGAGGAGGCCACCGCGCGGGCCGAGGCCGGAAGAAGGGCCACCGCGGCGGTGGCCGCCGCGCCCTGCAGGATCCTTCTGCGCCGCATCGACTCCCCCTCGCGCGGGCGACGTCAGCACACCGGACCGCGTCGCCCCCGCGCGGCCGGGTAACGCCTCACCCTACGGGGCGCGCCACGCACGGAGAAGGGCGCGGCGTGCCGGAGCCGCGACACACACGCGGTCGCCGGGCACGGCACGGGAGATGTGCCCGGCGACCGCGTGCCGTTCACCGGGTCGGGCCGACCAGCGGGCGGGGCAGCTTCAGCAGGGTCACCGACGTCTCGACACCGCTGTCCACCAGGCGGCCGTTCGCGTCGAAGGCCTCGGCACCGTCCGTCATCCCGAAGTCGTTGTCGTTGATGAGCGCCAGGGTGTCCCGGCCCGTCACCGCCACGCCCTCGATCTTGCCGGGAACGCCCTCGATCGTGCCGAGGTCGACCACCAGGCTCTTGCGCAGCACCCGGACCCCGGACGCGGAGGGGTCCGTCAGCTCCTCGTACGCGGGCGAGGTGGCCGGGTCGTCCCACACCGATCCCAGGATGCCGGCGCCACGGGGGAGCGTCACCCGGTGCAGCCTGGCCGACCTGTCCGTGCGCTCCTCCACCAGCAGGCTGTCGCGGCCGAGCGCGACGACCGAGGAGATCTTCAGCTCGGAGGTGTCGTCCTCACCGGGGTCGACGACCTCCACCGGGTCGAAACGGTACGCGTACTCGGCGGTCACCTGCTGCTTCTTCGTCGAGAAGCGCAGGAAGCGGACGTTGCGCGACTCCTCGCCCGCGTCCTCGTCCGGGAGCGACAGCGGACTCTGCACCGCGAGGACCAGATCGCCGCCCGGCAGCAGCGCCAGCCCCTCGAAGCCGCGGTTGGCCTTGCGGTGCAGCAGCACGCCCGGCAGCGCCTCGACGACCCGGTAGTCGGCGCCCTTCAGCTCCAGGCCCTCCGGGACGTACCGCGTCAGGACCCGGCCGCGCGAGGACACGTGGACGAGTGACGGACCGTACTCGTCGACCAGCCAGAACGACCCGTCCGCCGCGCGGACGATGCCCTCGGTGTCCAGCCCGTTCGGGTTGTACGCGAGCGGGGTCAGCGCGTCATGGGAGTACGGGGCCTCGTCGCGGCTCGCCTGGTTCGACAGACCCGTCACCGCGGCGCCGGAACGCGTCGTCAGCGGCAGGGAGTCCAGCACCTCCACGCGCTCGCCGGCGACGCGGATCCTCACGATCGCGGGGTCGAAGCCGGGCACCGCGAAGGTACGGCGCTTCTTGCCGTCGACCTTGATCTGGCCGTTGGGACCGCGGTCCGTCACCGTCCAGAACTCGCCCTTGCGGCCCGCCGGGTAGATGTCGCTGCCGATGCCGCCCAGCATCACACCCCGGTCGTCGGAGACCGAACCCGGCAGCAGGCCGTTGCTGAATCCGGCCAGCGGGACATCGCCGAGCACCGCACTGCCGGTGACCCGTGCCGTGCGCTCCGGACGGTCGGCAGGGCCGTGGCGGTCCTGGGACAGCGCGGTTCCCGCCACACAGACCGTGGAGAGCAGGGCGAGCGGCAGCCCGACGGCGAGGGAACGACGGACAACGCGCGCGGACATGGGGCCTCCTGGCGGCACGGACTCGGTGATCGAGCGCAAGGCTCTGCCCCCACCCTCAACACCTGGTGACATCGAGTTGAACGTGCGGGCAGCAGGTGACGAACGGGGCGACGCGTGCGCCGCCCCGTCCGGATCTCAGGCCTCCGGAAGCGTGCCCGCCAGCGCACCCGCCGGATCGTCGTCCGCGGGCCCGGCCGGAACCCACCGGCTGCGCTCCTTGCGATACGGCCACCAGCGTCCGTCCGGCCCGTACCGCAGCTGTGCGTCGGAACCCACCACCGTCCAGCGGTTCCGCTCGGCGCGCAGCTGCGGGCGCTCGCCCGCCTCCCAGGCCGCGGCGAGCCGCGCCCGCGCCCGTGCGAGCTCCTCCGGGCCGGGCAGCCACTCCTCGTCGTACACGGCGAGGCCGACGGTCCCGCCGTAGCGCCAGGCTCGTACCGCGGCGTCGAGCGCGGCAGGCTGCCTCCCCGAAGCCATGGCGAGCCGCGCGGTGATCCGCGCCTCCGGACGGGTGGTGGCAGCCAGCCGCACGGCGTCCTGCTCCGGGGTCAACACCGTCGAGGGCGGTTGGTGTTCGTGCCCCTCGGCGACGCAGTCCGTCAGCATGGCGAAGGCCCGCACGGCGGCGTCGGCCGCCAGGATCTCCAGCGCCGCGGGATCGACGTCCGACCCCGGGTCCGTCTCCGTGTCCAGCGACGGCGGAAGGCCCGGCTCCGCGGGCAACGGCGGCGGCGGTGGCAGCGGCGGCAGGATGTCCCGCGCCGCGAACGCCTCGTCGGCCCGGACCCCGGGCGGAGCACCGGCAGGCTCCGCCCCCCGCGCGTCAGGGCCACGCGCCCCGCGCGCCGCGCTGCGCGCCTGGAGCTCGTCGAGCAGCCGCCGCTCACCCCTGCCGCGCAACAACAGCAGGACGAACGGGTCCTGGTCCAGCAGCCGCGCGACCTGGTAGCACAGCGCTCCCGTGTGCGGGCAGTGGTCCCATGCCTCGCAGCTGCACTCCGGTTCCAGGTCACCGATCCCCGGCAGCAGATCGACCCCGGCCGCCGCCGCGTCCTCCACCAGGTGCGGCGGCATCTCACGGTCCAGCAACGCGGCGATGTGACCGGCGCGTTCGGACGCCATGTCCAGGAAGCGGTCCCAGTCCTCCTCGTCCAGCCGCTGGAGCAGCACATCACTGCGGTACGCGGTCGAGTCGCGGTCCTGCACCACCGCGGTGATCCGGCCGGGCCGCACGGAGACGGCGCCGACCCTGCCCGCCCGCGCCAGCATCCGGCCCTTCTTCAGCTGCTGACCGTCCAGGGCGGTGTCCTCCAGCGCCTTCAGCCAGGCCTGCCCCCACCAGGAGTAGGCGAAGCCGCGACCCGGTGCGGGCGGCAGCGCGGCAAACGTACGCTCCGGCTCGTGACCCTCGTTCATCGTGCGCCCCCTCGAAGCTCGACCAGATCGGCCAGTTCCGCGTCGGTCAGTTCCGTCAGCGCGGTCTCACCCCCGCCGAGCACCGCGTCCGCGAGCCCCTGTTTGCGGACCAGCATGTCGGCGATCCGGTCCTCGATGGTGCCCTCGGCGATCAGCCGGTGCACCTGCACCGGCTGCGTCTGCCCGATCCGGTACGCACGGTCGGTGGCCTGCGCCTCCACGGCCGGGTTCCACCAGCGGTCGAAGTGCACGACGTGCCCGGCACGGGTGAGGTTGAGCCCCGTGCCCGCCGCCTTGAGCGACAGCAGGAACACCGGCGCCTCGCCCGCCTGGAAGCGGTTCACCATGGCCTCCCGTTCGGCCACGGGTGTCCCGCCGTGCAGGAACTGGGTCCGCACCCCGCGCGTCGCCAGATGCCGCTCCAGCAGCCGTGCCATCCGCACGTACTGGGTGAAGACCAGCACGCTCGCGCCCTCGGCCAGAATCGTGTCGAGCAGCTCGTCCAGCAGCTCCACCTTCCCGGACCGGTCCACGATCCGGGGCCGCTCCTCCTTGAGGTACTGCGCCGGATGGTTGCAGATCTGCTTGAGGGCCGTCAGCAGCTTCACCACCAGCCCGCGACGCGTGAAACCGTCGGCGCCCGCGATCTCCGCGAGGGTCTCCCGTACCACCGCCTCGTAGAGACCCGTCTGTTCGGCGGTGAGCGACACCGCGCGGTCCGTCTCCGTCTTCGGCGGCAGCTCCGGGGCGATACCCGGGTCGGACTTGCGGCGACGCAGGAGGAACGGGCGGACCAGCGCGCCCAGCCGCTCGGCCGCGGCGGGGTCGTTGCCGCCCTCCACCGCGCTCGCGTACCGGGTGCGGAACGTACCCAGCCGGCCCAGGAGGCCAGGTGTCGTCCAGTCGAGGATCGCCCACAGCTCGGAGAGGTTGTTCTCCACGGGCGTACCGGTGAGCGCGACACGGGCCCGGGCGCCGATGGTCCGCAGCTGCTTCGCGGTCGCCGAGTGCGGATTCTTGACGTGCTGCGCCTCGTCCGCGACGACCATGCCCCAGGAGGCCCGCGCGAGGCGCGCCGCGTCGAGACGCATCGTGCCGTACGTGGTCAGGACGAACTCGCCGTCCGCCAGGCCTTCCAGGGAACGCGCGGCACCGTGGAAGCGGCGCACCGGCGTGCCCGGGGCGAACTTCTCGATCTCCCGCTGCCAGTTGCCCATCAGGGAGGTCGGGCACACCACGAGCGTGGGGCCCGCGGCCGACCCGATGCCCTGCCGGTGCAGATGCAGCGCGATCAGCGTGATGGTCTTGCCGAGCCCCATGTCGTCGGCGAGGCAGCCGCCGAGGCCGAGCGACGTCATCGTGTGCAGCCAGTTCAGGCCACGCAGCTGGTAGTCGCGCAGGGTCGCGGCGAGCGAGGGCGGTGGGCCGACCGTCTGCCGTTGTGACGACTCCGGATCGGCGAGCTGCTCACGCAGCTGTTCCAGCCAGCCTGTCGCGGCCACCTCCACCCGACGCCCGTCGATGTCCGTGGTCCCCGTCAGCACGGCGCTCAGGGCGTCGATCGGGGTCACCTTGCGGTCCCTGGCCTCGCGGGCGCGCCTGGTCTCCTCCGGATCGACGAGGACCCACTGGTCACGCAGCCTGACGAGCGGCCTGCCCGCCTCGGCGAGACGGTCGAGCTCCGCCCGGCTCAACCTGTCGTCGCCCAGCGCGAACCGCCAGTCGAACGCGAGCAGGGCGTCGGCCGACATCAGGGACGGCATCTCCGACGTCCGCCGCGCGCCCGAGGGGCCGTCCCCCTCGTCGGCCGGGCCGATCACCGCACGCGCGGTGAGCCTCCTGGCGAGTTCCTTGGGCCAGTGCACCTGTACACCCGTCGCGGCGAGGGTGCGTGCGGCGGGGCCCAGCAGTTCGGCGATCTCCTCGTCGGCCGGCTCGACGGCGTCCGGCACCGCGGCCGAGAGCAGCGGCGTCAGCGGCGGCCAGGCACGGGCGGCGCGGCGCAGCGCCAGCAGGGCGTCCATCCGGGCACGCGGCCCGAACAGTGAGGCGGCGGGGGCGCGGTCCGCCCAGACGTCCGCGGCGTCGGCGACCAGCGAAGGGTCCTGGACGCTGTGGATCTGCAGGACGGCGCGGAACGCCGGGCCACCGCCCGTACCGTCCTCGTCCGCCCGGTCCAGTCCGGACACCTCGACGCGCAGCGAGAGCCGCACGCCGGCGTCGTGCCCGGCGGCCACATCGGCAGCCCACGGCCGGAGCGCGGGCAGGTGCCGTACGCCGGGGGCGGCGAACGCGGGTCCGCCCGCGGCGTACTCGGCGGCGGGCGAGCGCGGCAGCCCGTCGGCCACCGCGTCGAGGAACGACCGCAGCAGGGGTTCCGGTTCGGCCAGCACGATCGGGTCGGCGGCCGCGTCGAGCGGCATTGCGTGGGCACCGGGCGGCATGGACGCCGCCAGTACCCGGATCCGCTCCAGGTCGTCCGCCGTCAGGGGACCGACGCGCCAGGCGTCGTGATCGGCGGCGCTCAGCCCCGGCAGCAGGAGCCCGCGCGCGACCAGTTGCAGGGCGAGTACCCCGGCGGCACCCCAGAACGCCGTCGCGGCAGACGCGTCCGCGCCCACGCGCGCACGTGTGAGTACCGGGAGCGCGTCCCGTACGGGCAGGTGCAACGCCGGAACCACGCAGGGGCGGAGGTCGCTTCCGACGACGGTCAGCTCGGCCGAACTCCCGGGATCTCCGGGCGGGGTGCTACCGTCCGGGTTCCAGAACGCGATCAGGCCGGTACGGGCCGGATCCGCGGGGAGGAAGACTGCGGAGCAGCGGGAGAGTTCAGAGATCTCGTTGAGTGTGGCCGCAGGGAGCCTGTGCACAGCGATGTCAGATTCCTCAAATTTGACTAGTGGGCCCGGGGTCGCCGAGGGTACCCCACTCACGGCCCGTTCCGGGAGAAACGCACAGTGACCCACCTCACGTGTTTCTGCCTTCTGAAGCTTGGGTGCGGCCTGCACCACCACCGGGCACGGGGGCTTGCCCCCGTACAGCCGGGGTGATGGCGCCATGGCTGCCACAGGCCCGCCATCCGTACGCTTGACGAGGTCAGTGCAGATGCCCAGAAACCGGAGACGTCATGCCCCAGGCGGTAGCCACCGTTGCGCAGAACACCCGCGACGGATCGGAGGGTCCAGCAGGTCAGCAGAGCTCCGGCAGTGATTTCGCACCACTCCTCAAGACCGTCAGGGGCCAGGGGCTGCTGGAGCGCCGCATCGGCTGGTACGCGGCGGGCATCGCCGTCAACCTGGTGGCCCTCGGAGCGGTGATCACCGGCATGGTGCTCCTCGGCGACACCTGGTGGACCCTCCTCCTCGCCCTGCCGCTGGCCATCGTGTGGACCCGCACCGCCTTCGTCGGGCACGACGCCGGCCACGCCCAGATATCCGGCGACCGCAAGGTCAGCCGGATCATCGGATTCGTGCACGCCAACCTGCTCCTCGGGATGAACGAGGCCTGGTGGAACGACAAGCACGTCCGCCACCACGCCAACCCCAACCACATCGACAAGGACCCCGACGTCGGCGTCGGCGCCCTGGTGTGGACCCAGAAGCAGGCCGCCCAGCGTGAGGGCTTCGCCCGCTGGCTCACCCGCAACCAGGCGCGCCTCTTCTTCCCGATGCTGCTCCTCGAAGGCATCGCCCTCAAGATCTACGGCTTCCAGTTCCTGCGGCGCCAGCCCGCACGCGAACGAGTCCTCTCCGGCCTCCTGCTGGTCGCACACCTGGCCCTGTACGCGACGCTGCTCCTCACCGTCCTGTCACCCGGCAAGGCCGTCGTCTTCGCCCTCGTGCACCACGCGATCTTCGGCCTGCACCTGGGCATGGCGTTCGCGCCCAACCACAAGGGCATGGAGATGCCCGACCCGGACGGCGACCGCTGGGGCCACCTGCAGCGCCAGGTCCTCACCTCGCGCAACGTCCGCGGCTCCATCCTCACCGACTGGTTCCTCGGCGGCCTGAACTACCAGATCGAGCACCACCTCTTCCCGAGCATGCCCCGCCCCCACCTGCGCCTGGCGCAGCCCATGGTCAAGGCGCACTGCGCGGAGATCGGGATGCCGTACGCGGAGACCGGCCTCATCGAGTCCTACCGGCAGGCCCTGGCGCACATGCACGAGGTCGGCGAACCCCTGCGGTAGACATCCGGGGCCCGGTCCGAGGAACCGATGGGCGGGCACAGGCGTTCACACACCAGGAGCGGCTCCGGCCGCGGAGGAGGCACGGATCATGTCGAACGGTGCAAAGATCGCCATCGGGGGCGTCGTCGCGGCAGTCATCCTGATTCCGTTCATCGGATTCTGGTGGTCGCTGCTGGTCCTCATCGGAGTGCCCGCGGTGGGCTACCTGATGCTCGACCCCTCCCAGCGACGCAGGCTCCGCAGGGTCAGCCGTAAGGAGATAGGGCGCTGAACAGTACGGTCGCGGCGGTGAGCAGCAACGACGTGTACGCGTTCACCAAGCCGAACAGGGACAGCATCACGCTCCTGGCCGGACTCGGCGTGGAGGGAGACGTCCACGCCGGGGTCACGGTCAAGCACCGGTCCAGGGTCGCCCAGGACCCGACGCAGCCCAATCTGCGCCAGGTCCACCTGATCCATCAGGAGCTCTTCACCGAGCTGCGGGACGCGGGATTCGAGGTCGCCCCGGGCGACCTCGGGGAGAACGTCACCACCGCCGGGATCGACCTCCTGGCCCTCCCCGCGGGGACCTTGCTGCACCTCGGCGACGAGGCCGTCGTCGAGGTGACCGGACTGCGCAACCCGTGCCTGCAGATCGACATCTTCCAGGACGGCCTGCTCAAGCAGGTCGTCGGCCGGGACGGGACCGGCGCCGTCGTCCGCAAGGCCGGAATCATGGGCGTCGTCGTGGTCGGCGGAGTCGTGCGGCCGGGCGACCCGGTCAAGGCGGACCTGCCCGCCGAGCCGCACCGCCCGCTGGAACGGGTCTGAGGGCTGTCCCGTCATCCTTGATGGACCGGCGCGCGGCGTCGGATGCGGTGCACCGCACGGCGGATGGGCGTCCGCATACTGGATGTGTTCGGGCGTTCCGACAGCGCTGCGAGGTGACGCGGCTGTCGGGTGCGCCCGCCAGGGGCAACGGGACGGCCCTGGGCGACCCGGACGGCCCGGCGCGGTCCTGGCCGTCGTCGGACACGCCGCTGAAGGGCTCGCGCGCGGTGTTCGGCGTCCGGCCGCACGACCCCGCGGACGCGCAGCGCGAGACGTAACCGGTCGCGCGGACGGTGAGCTTCCGCGCCCACCGCATGACGCCCGGGGACGCCTTCGCGCACCGGGGTGGATCAGGCCGGCCTGACCGCCAGCTCGTCCAGCGACTCCAGCAGCCCCGGCAGTTCGGGTCCCCGGCCGACGGGCAGGACCTCGCCGGGCTCCTCGTCCATCAGGACGAAGGCGATGTCGTCGGTCCTGGCGACCAGGGACCATCCGGGCCCGTCGACGCGCAGCGTCCGGGCCCCGCCGGGGGCGAACGCCGAGCGTATCCGCCCGGGCGGGGGAGGCTCGGTCACGTACGCACGGGCCTCCGCGAGTACCCTGCGTACCCCGGGATGCCGCCCGGAGCCGTCGCCCGCGGAGTCATCCGGCGCGTCCGAGGCAATCAAGGCTTCCGACAAGTCCCCTGCAGCCTGCTCGTCCTCCGGCGCCTCCGTGTCGCCCGGTGTCTTCCCGTCCGCCCGCCCGAACGCGGTCCCGTCGTCGATCTGCTCACGCCAGGCGGCCCACCGCAGGGCGATCTCGTCCGCGCCGAGGCGCCGTTGGGCC
Source organism: Streptomyces sp. NPDC058637 (assembly GCF_042717325.1). NCBI lineage: Bacteria > Bacillati > Actinomycetota > Actinomycetes > Kitasatosporales > Streptomycetaceae > Streptomyces > Streptomyces sp. NPDC058637. The sequence continues at coordinate 317,585 of NZ_JBHXRD010000002.1, forward strand.
GGCCCCCAGGCCGCGGTGTCCGGCGGCGCCAAGGGCGCCGGGTCCGTCCCCTCGGCAGCCGGATCCGGCTCAGGGTCGTGCGGCGCGGGCACACCGGGCGCCGCGACCGCCAGGGCCAGCGGCCAGCCCGGCAGCGCGCACACCACCGAGCGGTCGTCGGGGGAGAGGTCGTACTCCATGCCGCAGTCCCAGGAGGCGATGGCGACCGCCACCAGGGAGACGTCCTCGACGACGACCGTCCAGCGGGCGCCGCCGCCGTCCTGGCCGAGGACGAGACCGTACCCCTCCGCGTAGGGTTCGAGGCCGAGCGCACCGCACGCGGCCACGTAGTCGTCCCCGAGCACGCTCGGGAACTGCGCGGGGGTCAGCAGCACCGCGGTCAGCACGAACAGCGCGTCCTCGTCGGCGACCGTGTCGTCCGTCCCGGCCACAGCACCCTCCTCGTCCCATGTCGTCCGGTCCATCGTCACTCTCTCCGTCGGCGCACCCTAACTACTCGGTAACCTTGCCGTCGAGGCCCTGACGAGGGATATCGCCCCCGCGACGGGCGGCGGCATGCCACCGTTCCGGCGTGCCGGCACCCGTCTCGCACCGTGGTGCCCGCACGGCCCGGCCACGTAGGCTCGCTTCTCCGGCCGACGAGGGGAGACCAGGGTGAAGCGGTTCGAACGGCTCAAGGAGATCCAGCGGCTCGACCCCGAACGGGACTTCCTGGAGATCTACCGGCTGACCGTGACGTACGAATTCCCCTGGGACATCACCCGCGCGCTCGAACTCGCCCTGTACCGCACCTATGCCGTCCCCAGCATCGGCCGACTTCTCGCGGAGACCGGTGAGCTGACGGGGCGTTCCCAGAAGCGGTACGACGACACCGCACTTCTCCTCGACACCGTCGTCGAGCACGGTTTCGGCAGCGAGGCGGGACGCACGGCGGTCCGCCGGATCAACCGGATGCACCGCAGCTACGACATCAGCGACGACGACATGCGCTACGTCCTGTGCACCTTCGTCGTCACGCCCAAGCGCTGGCTCGACACCTACGGCTGGCGCCGCCTGTCCGACCACGAACTGCGCGCCTTCGCCGCCTACTACCGCACCCTCGGCACACACCTGGGCATCAAGGACGTGCCGTGGACGTACGAGGACTTCGAGCGCACCCTCGACGGCTACGAGGCCGAGCACTTCGGCTGGGACGAGGGCGCTCGCGCGGTCTCCGACGCGACGCTGGCCCTCATGGGCTCCTGGTATCCGGCGCCGCTCGCCCCCCTCGTACGCAGGGCCGCGCTCGCCCTGCTCGACGACTCGCTGCTGCGGGCGTTCCGCTACGGGCGCCCCGGACCCGTGGCCCGGGGGCTGACCCACGGAGCACTCCGGCTGAGGGCCCGTGCCGTGCGGCTCCTGCCGCCGCGCTCCACCGCCCACTACGCCCGGCAGAACCCCGAGATCAAGGGCTACCCGAGCGGCTACGAGGTGGCGCGGCTCGGGACGTTCCCCACTCCGGGCCTCCGCGGCTGCCCGGTCCCGCACGGTCGGCCGTCGGACGCGCCGGCTTCGGACGCGCCTGCTTCGGACGCGTCGGCCTCAGACGTGCCGGCCTCAGACGTGCCGGCCGAGTGAGCCCAGGGTGGCCCTGAGCCACCGCAGCTCCGTCTCACTGGTCGCCCGGGCGATCGTGAGGATGCCCCGGCGGAACGGATCGTCCAGTTCCTCGGCCCGCAGCGGCCGGTCGCCGGCGTAGAAGAAGCTCGCGGGCTCCTCCAGGAAGGCCAGCCGCCGCAGGAGCACCTCGGCCTGGGCCGACGGATCCGGCAGATGCCGCAGGAACGCCAGGAGGACGAACCACCGGTTCTCGTCGGTGATGTCTCCACGGGCCGGCTCGGCGAGTCGGCGCCGGAGCTCCGTCCTGCCCGCCCCGGTCAGGGTCAGGACGTGACGGGGCGCCGCCGTGCTGCCCGGCTGCGTCTCCCTGGCCAGCAGCCCCGCCTTCTCCAGCCGCTTGATGGCCGGGTACAGCGTGCTCTCCGCTACGGGCTTCACATGCCCGGTCAGCGCCGTGATGCGTTTGCGCAGCTCATAGCCGTGCAGGGGCGAGTCGTACAGGAATCCGAGGATCGAGAGCTCCAGCATGCCCCGCATTCTGCCTGACGGGCGTAGTACATCGAACTCGGCATACATCGATGCCGATGTATGCTCCGTCTGTCAAGGGACGATGCGGTGAGCTGAGGGAGTGGGGTCCAGTGCGTGAGGCGCGGTTCGACCGGCGGGGCAGCGTGATCCGATGGACCGAGTCGGGGTGGACGGGGGACGGCACCGGTCCGGCCACGGTGTACGTGCACGGGCTCGGAGCCATGTCCTGCGTCTATCACGCGCACATCGCCGCCGATCCGGCTCTGTCGGGCCGCCGCTCCCTCCTTGTCGACCTTCCCGGGCACGGCATCAGTGACCGGCCCCAGGACTTCGGCTACACGCTGGAGGACCACGCCGACGCGCTGGCCGCCGCGCTCGACGGAGCGGGGGTTCGCGAGGCGGACCTCGTCGGACACAGCATGGGGGGATCGGTCGCGGTCGTCCTGGCGCACCGGCGCCCGGAGCTGGTCCGGCGACTCGTCCTCACCGAGGCCAATCTCGACCCGCATCCGCCCGCCACCGCGGGGAGCAGCGGCATCGCCGCACTGACGGAGGAGGAGTTCGTCCACGGCGACGGCTTCTCCCGTGCGCTGGCCCGGGTCGGCCCGGTCTGGGCCGCGACCATGAGACTCGCCGACCCACTGGCACTGCACCGCTCGGCGACCGGCCTGACACGCGGCACCGACCCGACCGTGCGCCGGATGCTGATGGAGTCGACGGCCGAACGCGTGTTCCTGCAAGGGGCGCTGAGCGGCGAGCTCTCCGGCGGGGAGACACTGACAGCCGCCGGCGTGCGGGTGGAGACCGTCCCTGACGCCGGACACAACGTCATGTTCGACAGGCCGGACGCGCTGGTACGGGCTATCGCCGCGCGCCCGGCGTGAGGAGGACGGCTCCACGCGCGCCCGGCGCTCGGAGCGTGCGATCCGAATGCCCGGCGCGATGTCTCCGCCCTGCGTGGAGACCGGCGTACCGCTCGTACGCCCTGCGTGGCGAGGGGCCTCAACTCGTAGGCCCTCCGTGCTGAGAGGGCTTCAGCTCGTACGGCCCCGTGTGGAGTGGGCCGTTCAGGGCGCGCGCACGGCCAGGACCAGGAAACGGTCGTCCTCGTCGGTGTACGACTTCACCTCCCACCCGGCCCGGGCCAGCAACGGTAGGAGACGCGGTTCCGCCCGCAGATCGTCCTCCGAGAGGCCGCGGCCGTGCCGGGCGGCCAGCGCCGTACGCCCGATCGGGTGGAACAGCGCCAGCCGGCCACCCTCGCGCACCGACCGCGCCAGCTCGCGGAGATCCCGCTCCGGGTGGGCGAGATGCGAGATCAGCCCGGCCGCGAAAACCGCGTCGAGCACGCCCGCGCGCAGCGGCAGCCGGGCGGCGTCGGCCACAAGCAGCGCGCCGCTCCCGCCGCGGCCCGCCCGTGCCGCCGCCTCGAGCATGGCGGGCGTCAGATCGGCCCCGATCACCGAGCCGCCCGGCCCCACCGCCGCCCGCAGCGCGGGCAGTGCACGCCCCGTCCCACAGCCCGCGTCGAGCACGGTGTCGCCGGGACGAAGACCGAGCTCGCCGACCGCCGCGGCGTAGGCCGGTCCGTCGTCGGGAAACCGGGTGTCCCAGTCCGCCGCCCGCACGGAGAAGAAGTCCTGGACATGTGTGTGGTCGTCGGCCATACGGACATGATCGCTCAGTCGCCACCTGAGCGAAACGACACGAAACGGTACGCGCGTTCGGACGCTGCCTGATCGTCCGGGAGTTTCGACATGAGCCCCCGGCGTGCGCCCGCGGCCGGGCTGACGTCCCCGATCCATGGGACACCTGGACCACGCCACCTTCGGCTGACTGACACCCCTGCTGTCGTACGCGACGGCATCGATCGGCGCCGCACTCGGACTGCGTTGCACCGTGCGTGCGCTCGGCACCGGTGGTCGCTCACGCCGCAACTGGCTGCTCACGGCGGCTTCCGCCATCGCCGCCGGATCCCGTTCGTCGTCGCCGTGAACCGCTTCCCGGGAGCACGCCCGTTCGGCGATGAGGACACCTCGCGCGCCCTAGACCTCGACCGGGGCCCGCCGGTCGTCCTCCGCGCCGCGCGTGACCGCGCCTCCGGAAGGAAGTTCTCTTCCGGATGGTCGAGTAAGCCGGGCGGATGCACACGGCCCGGTTTACTCGACGCCGTCGGACAGGCGGGCCCGGAGTGAGGGATGCCCGGAGTGAGGCGGGTCCCCGGTGAGGCGGGGGACGAGGCCCCGCGCAACCCTCCCGTGCCTCGGCCCTTGACTGTCTCGGCGCGGGAGGGGACGGCGACGCATCAGCCCCGGCACCGTCCGTGCGCGCTCCGGCACCGGCGGAGCGAACCCGGTGGCACCGGGGGAGCGAACCCGGTGGCACCGGCGGGGCAATCGGCCGTGGTCGGCCGGGCAGGTCCTAATCGGCGACCTGGGCCATCGCGAGCACCTTGTCCATACGTACCCGCACGAGCAGTTCGCCGGCCACGCCGTTGCGTGCCCCGAACTCCTCGGCCGCCTCCGGGCCCATGTACCGGGAGGCGATACGGGTCGCCCACTCCCGCAGCGTGCCGAGGTCCTCGCTCAGCTCCGCGCGTCCTCGGACCACCGCGAACGCGAACGGCGGCCGGTCGTCGTCGACACACACCGACACCCGGCCGTCCCGCGTGAGATTGCGGCCCTTCACGCTCTCCTTCCCGGTGTTGAAGAGCAGATCGTCACCGTCGAGCAGAAACCAGACGGGAGCGATGTGCGGGCTGCCGTCCTCCCGTACCGTCGCCACCTTGCCGGTGCGGGTGCCCTCGGAGAGGAAGGCCCGCCATTCGTCCTCAGTCATGTGGTGTGCCATGCGCCCATCCTCGGCCGACAAGAGGGTCTTGGCGTGAAGCGACGCCCCGTGGACCGGGGGACGCTTGCCCGGAACGGGGCCGTACGCAAGGCTTGCGCACGACGTGGGGAACGGATGAACGGGGAGGACGAGCGTATGGCGTTGGACCGGGGACTTGACTGGCTCCTTGACGATCTCACCAGCAGGGTGGAGCACATACAGCACGCACTGGTCCTGTCGAACGACGGACTGGTGACCGGAGCCAGCACGGCCCTGGCCCGCGAGGACGCGGAGCACCTGGCCGCGGTCTCGTCCGGGCTGCAGAGCCTCGCCCGGGGGTCGGGGCGGCACTTCGGGGCGGGAAGAGCCCGCCAGACGATGGTCGAATTCGACGAGGCGATGCTCTTCGTGACGGCGGCCGGGGACGGCAGCTGCCTGTGCGTACTGAGTGCCGCCGAGGCCGACGTGGGCCAGGTCGCCTACGAGATGACCCTGCTCGTGAACCGCGTGGGAGAACACCTCGGTGTGGCGGTACGTCAAGACATGGACGACATCAAACCTCTCTGACCTGCATCTTTCGTCGGGACTGCGGAGTTGTCCACAGGCCGCACGAAAAGATCCTCCGCCCGTTACCGTGATCACGGAGAGTATTCGACCACCCGGGGACCGTACAGGACATCCGGGGGCCTCACGGGGGAGGACGGTCATGACCGTTACGGAAGACACCCGCACGCGAACGGCGGGAATGCGCACGCGAACGACGGGAGCCCGCACGCGAACGGCGGACGCCCGTACCCGAAGGGCGATCCCGGGCGCACGAGCCTCGGGAGCGCGAGCGGCGGGCAGCGACAGCAGGACCACGGTGACCGCCGGGGGAGTGGCGGTGGCCGCGGAGGGCCCGGTGAGTGCCGGGCGTGCCGCTCAGGAACTGGCGCTGAAGCGCGGGGAGTTCGATCTCGCCGTTCATCTGGGGCTCATCAGCGCCGAAGAGCCGCCCGGCGGGAGGCCGCGTATCCGCCGGGAGGAGATCGACCGGCTGCGCGCCACCGAAGGGTTCCCCGAGACGCTTCGGGCCAAGGTGCGCACGGCAGGGACGGCGCAAGGCGCCGAACTGCTCGGCATCAGTCCCGGCCGCTTCACCGGCCTCGCCCGGATCGGCTGCGTCTCACCGGTCGCGTTCTACCTGAACCGGTACCGGGCGGTGGTCTGGCTCTATCTCGTGGACGAGCTCGTCGCCTTCGCCGCCAGGGAGCCGGAGCTGCTCACCGGCAGGAGCCCGGCAGGGATGCGGGCCATGCTGGAGGCCGGGAGCGACCGCCGTGCGCGCAATTGGCGCTCCCGCAGGACCGACAGGCTGCTGAGCCGCACCGAGGATCCATGGGTTCGCGCGGCTGTGCAGGCCTCCGCCCTGGACCCGGTCCAGCTCGCGGAGGTGGTGGACGACCCCTACGAGCGCGCCTACCTCGCCCGGATGCGCCCGGACCCCGCCTTCGGACGCCCGGGTTCCATCTCCGGGCGTGAGGCCATGGGACAGCTGATGCTTGCGGACGATCCGGACGAGATCCTCTGGTGCCGGGTGAATCTCGGGGCGGCGCTGGACCGGGCCCGGGAGGCCCGCCCCGCCCCACACCCCGGACGCGACCCAGGCCCCGGGCCGGCGACCGAGCGGTCCCGGGCGGCCGTCCTGACAGCAGGTTCCGGTGGCGCACGGCCCTCGGCCGGGCGGTGGCTGCTCAACCGCATCGGGCTGGGCAGGCGACGGAGTCGTGATCGTTAATGCGTTGCCGACGTGCGGGGTCGGGGGCATCGTTGCCCCCATGCTGATCAGAGAAGCCACTCCGAAGGACTGGCCCGCCATCTGGCCGTTCTTCCAGGACATCGTCACCGCGGGCGAGACCTTCACCTACCCGCTGGAGCTGGGTGAGGAGGAGGCCCAGGGCTGGTGGCTCGTGCCGGCGCCGAGCCGCGCGGTCGTCGCGGTCGACGATGCCGGGACGGTGCTGGGTACGGCCAAGATGAACAGGAACCACATGGGCAACGGCTCCCACATCGCCAGCGCCAGCTACATGGTCGACCCCAGGCACTCGGGCCGGGGCGTGGGCCGGGCGCTCTGCGAGTACACCGTGGACTGGGCGCGGGCGGCGGGCTATCGCGCGATGCAGTTCAACGCCGTGGTGGAGACGAACACCCACGCCGTGCGGCTGTACCGATCCCTCGGCTTCGACGTGATCGGGACCCTTCCGGAAGGCTTCGAACATCCCACCGAGGGCTATGTCGGACTGCACATCATGCACAAGGCCCTCTGAGAACAGGCCGTCGACCCGACGGAAAGCGCTGCACTCCGGCGCCTTCCGGCCATCTTCCCGCCCCGCTCCGGACGCCGAGCCCTGAAAGTGGCCGAGACCGGACCCTGATCAACCATCACAGACCATCCAGAAAGGGGCGGTGTGGGTTCAGGCTTTCGTTCCCGTTCGTGTGGCCGTCGCCGCCAGGTACACCGCAGCGCCCTTCCACCGAGTCATCCGGAGTGGGTTCGTCCGGAAGTGGTCTGTCCGTGATGTCATGAACGGCCGCCTTCTGGGGGCAGTTGGGCTGCCGTAGGTGCAAGGGCCGGGTGCGCGCCAGGGACTGGTGGGCAGTACTGTGCGGCCCACCGCCATCCCGGCGGTGCACTCGTACGAAGGAAGAATCCATGACCATACCCAGGAGATCGTGGCGTGGCGCGGGAGCATTCGCGGCCGCCGCGGTTGTCGGTCTGGCCGGCGGAGTCATCTCCGCGGTCCCGGCCGCTGCTCACACTCCCACCTGGGCCGTGACCTGCTCCGAAGTCACCCTCGACCTGACGGCCTACTCCAGTAGTGTCGAGAACGAAGTGACCGTCTCCGTCGAGGGCGGCGACGTCCTGCTCCCCACGACGAAGTTCGGCCGGGAGTACCGCACGACGACCCCCCTCCAGCTTCCCGAGCACGACAAGGAGCTGACGGTCCGCCTCGTCATCAAGGCGGGCGACGACGACAAGTTCTCGCGCAACGAGACGAAGCAGGCTCCGGTGTGCGAGGACAGCACCCCGCCGACGGAGCCCACGCCGACGGAGACTCCGAGCACGGAGCCGTCGGCCTCGGAGACCCCCGAGCCGAGCGCCACCCCGAGCGAGACCGCCACGGAGACGGCGCCGGCCCCGGCCGAGCCGAGCCCCAGCGCGCCGGACCTGGCCGAGACCGGTTCGTCCTCCGCCACTCCCGTCATCGGTGGCGCCGCGGTCGCGGTTCTGCTCGCCGGCGGCGGCATCCTGTGGTCCGTCCGGAAGCGCCGCTCCGCGCAGCACTGACGCGTCCAGGCAGTCCGGCAGGCGGGCGGGTCCCGCCGGTCCGGGCGGGGGCGTACCGCATCAACTCCGATGCGGTACGCCCCCATCGCGTTCCCCGGCGTCCGCCCGTGGAGGTTTCGGTCCGATCTCGCACCAGACCGCCTTGCCCTCCCCGCGGGGTTCGATACCCCAGCAGATGGCGACGGCGTCGAGCAGCAACAGCCCGCGCCCGGAGGTGGACGTCTCGCCCGGGGTGCGGCGCCGCGGCCAGACGCTGGACCGGTCCTGGACCGACAGCCTGATCCGCCGGACGGGCTCCGGCAGTACCTCCAGCGTGAGTACGGCTCCGCCCTCCGTGTGCAGCAGCACATTGACCAGCAACTCCCCGGTGACCAGCACCGCGTCGTCCGCCAGATCGGCCATGTCCCAGTCCGACAGGGCCTGGCGCACGATGGCGCGGGAGTCCGAGAGCCCTTCCGGGTCGGCCTGATGGATGTACTGGTGAAGCCGCGGAGCACGCGGCGAACCGAGGTCCGGACTGCGCCGCAGGACGAGCAGTGCCACGTCGTCGCCCGACCCCCAGCGCTCCCACAACCGGTCCGACAGATGGTCGGCCAGTTCCTCGGCACCCGCCGGTCCGTCGCTCACCTCGCGGATCAACGCAGCGACCCCCGTGTCGATGTCGGCGCCGGGCTCCTCCACCAGCCCGTCGGTGTACAGGACCAGCGTCTCGCCCGGCACCAGATCGAGACGGGTCTCGGGGAACTCCTCGTCCCTGAAGGCCGTGGAGATGCCGAGCGGGAGCCCGCCGCGCACCTGAGGGGTGCCGACCCGTCCGTCGGTGTGCCGGATCAGAGGTCCGAAGTGCCCGGCGCGCACCACCCGGACGGTGCCCGTGGCGAGGTCCACCTGTGCATACGTACACGTGGCGAAGCGGTCCGTGTCCAGCTCGGCGAGGAACCGGGAGGCGCGCGCCAGCACCGTGGACGGCGCGTGGCCCTCGGCGGCGTACGCACGCAGCGCGATCCGCAACTGGCCCATGATCGCGGCAGCGTGCGTGTCGTGGCCCTGCACATCACCCACCACAATGCCGAACAAGTTCTTGGGCAGGGCGATCACGTCGTACCAGTCGCCGCCCACCTGGCGGCCGCTCCACGCGGCGTGGTAGCGCACCGCGATCTCGCCGCCCTCGATCTCCTGGATCCGTCGCGGCAGCATGGCCGACTGGAGGCCGGTGGCGAATTCGCGTTCCTCGTCGAACAGCATCGCGCGCTGCAGCGACTGCGCCACGATGGCGGCCAGCCCCAGGCAGAGGATCCGCTCGTCCGCGCTGAACACCGTGCGCTCCCGGTAGAACAGGGCCAGCCCTCCCAGGGAGCGAGCCTGGGCCACGAGCGGGAGGTACGCGGCCGCGCGGAACTTCAGCCTGCCCACGTGCGGCTCCAGCACCGGATAGCGCCGGACCAGGGAAGCGAGCGACGTGATGAACCGGGGGCGCCCGTTCAGGATCGTGTCCCCGAGCGGAAGACCCGCGTCGAGGGAGCCGGAACCCAGGCCGTCGAGAACCTCCACGGAGTCCCCGCTCAGCGCGATGATGTTGAGCGCGGAGTTCTCCACCAGGCCGAGGGCGAGGCCGTCCGCACCTATACCGGCCAGACCGCCAGGGCCGGTGAGCGCGGCGGTCACGTCGTCCACCGTCACCGCCCGTGACAACGCACTCGTTGTGCGTTCAACGATATCGGTCTGGCGCCGACGGCGCTTTTCCAGATCCAGCACGAAGGCCGAATGGGTGACTTCCGCCGTCGCGTCCCGCACCACGCCGATGACACGGTGTGCCCGGCCCTCCTCCGTCCTCAGGATCCGCGCCTGCACGTGGGTCCACTGGTGAGAACCGTCGGGCAGGGGAACCTGGAAGTGGACGCTGTAGGAATTGCTCCCGCCGCCGATGGCTTCGTTGATGGTCACCTCCAGACGGGCACGCTCCGCCGGATCCAACTGCTCCAGCACCGCGGACGGGCGCGCGTCGAAGTGCGCCGGATCCACTCCGAAGACCATCAGCCCGGCGTCGTCGATGTCCAGGCTCCGGGCGTCCAGGTCCCACTCGAAACTGCCGGTCCGGTTCATGGCAAGGCGCTCCGCCGTCCCGGTCTCGCCGCTGGGGCCGCGGGCGGATCGTGTAGGCGCCAGGTCTGCGGGTTCGGCTCGCCGTGATGAATCGGTCATTCCTGCTCCGGAGGTCGTCCGGCAGGGCTGCGGACATCGCGGCCCGTAGATCCCAATTGTCGAGCCCGTGGTGCGGGAGTGCCACAGCGGTTCCACAGGAGCCCCGGCTCCGGCGCACCACGGCGGCCGTCGCAGAATGGCCCGCAGAGATCTCCCACGGCTGAGCGGAGCGCACCCATGTACGACGACGAGCCCGTCCTGCTGCACACCGAGGGCCACACCCTGCACATCACGCTCAACCGCCCCCGGGCCCTGAACGCCCTGACCCACTCGATGGTCCGGAGGATCGACGAGGCGCTCACCCTGGGTGACGCCGACGACGCGGTCACCGCGGTCGTGATCAGCGGCGCCGGCGAACGCGGTCTGTGCGCGGGCGGCGACATCCGGTCGATCTACGAGGACGCCCGCGCCGGCCGTCGCGCCTCCGTGGACTTCTGGCGCGACGAGTACCGTCTCAACGCCAGGATCGCCCGTTTCCCGAAACCGTACGTCGCCCTCATGGACGGCATCGTGATGGGCGGCGGGGTGGGGGTGTCGGCCCACGGCGACGTCCGCATCGTCACCGAACGCTCCCGCGTCGCCATGCCCGAGACCGGCATCGGATTCGTCCCCGACGTGGGTGGCACCCGGCTGCTCGCGGCGGCGCCGGGAGAGCTCGGTACGCACCTCGCCCTGACCGGGCAGGCGGTGAACGCCGCGGACGCCCTCCTGTGCGGGCTGGCCGACCACTTCGTACCGTCCCACCGTCTGACGGACCTCACCACCGCGCTCTCGCACAGCACCACCCCCGACGAAGTGACGGACACCGTGCTCCGCCACACCGCCGCGGCCCCGGTCGGGGAGCTCCCCGGGCAACGCCGGTGGATCGACGACTGCTACGCCGCGGAGACAGTGGAAGAGATCATCGAACGGCTCGTGAACAGCGGCGTCCCCGCGGCGAAGGAGGCCGCCGCGACACTCCTCGCCAAGTCGCCCACCGCGCTCAAGGTCACGCTGGCCGCCGTCCGCCGGGTGAGGAGCCTCGGCAGTCTGGAGGAAGCGCTCGACCAGGAGTTCCGGGTCTCCTGCCGGGCCTTCACCGGGCACGACCTGGTGGAGGGCGTACGCGCCCAGATCATCGACAAGGACCGGAACCCCCGGTGGAACCCCGCGGCACCGGGCGACGTCACCGACGCCGACGTCGCCCGGCACTTCGAACCCCTCGGTGACCAGGAACTCGGCCTGTCCTCACACTGACGCGGTGCCCGGTTCCCCTTCGAGGCCCCACCGAGCAGCCCAGGGGAGGGGCCGGGACCGGTTCTGCGGCCGGGCCACACGTCACCGCCGAAGTGCGGCGACCTCACACCCGCGCAGCCTCCAGCCGGTCCGCGGCCCGGTCCCAGGCCCCCAGGTCTCCCCGCGGGCTGTAGTGGCGAAGCTCCTGGGTGCGCGCGACCAGCCGCCGCATGTCGGCCGGCCCGCCCACCAGCCCATGGGCCCGTGCCTGGAGCAGCACATTGCCGAGCGCCGTGGCCTCCGTGGGCCCCGCGGTGACCGGCAGCCCCGTCGCGTCGGCGGTCCACTGGCACAGCAGATCGTTGCGCGAACCGCCGCCGACCAGATGGATCCTGGTCAGCTCGCGGCCCGCCAGCGTGGCAGCCCGGCGCAGCGTCCCGCGGTGCGCCAGCGCGAGGCTCTCCAGCACACACCGCACGTAGCCGCCCGGACCCTTGGGCGGGGCCTGCCCGGTCCGGGCGAGCACCTCGTCGATCCTCGACGGCATGTCACCCGGCGCCAGGAACACCGGATCGTCGGGGTCGATCACCGCGGCGAACGGCCGGGCACGCGCCGCGTCCGCGAGGAGTGCGCCCAGACCCGGCGCCGTACCCTCACGCTCCCAGGTGCGACGGCACTCCTCCAGCAGCCACATGCCCATGATGTTGCGCAGGTAGCGGATGGTGCCGTCCACTCCGCGCTCGTTGGTGAAGTTGGCGGCCCGGGACTCCTCGGACAGCACGGGCGCGTCCAGTTCGAGACCGGCCAGCGACCAGGTGCCGCACGAGACGTACGCGAAACCGGGCTCGGTGGCAGGTACGGCGGCCACGGCCGACGCCGTGTCGTGCGAGGCGACCACCGTCACCGGCGTGCCCGCCGGAAGGCCGGTGAACTCGCTGACATGCGGCAGGAGCGTGCCCGCCCGGTCGCCCGGTTCGCGCAGCGCGGGGAACAGCGAGCGCTCCAGGCCCAGCCGCCCGATCAGCGCATCGGACCAGGTCCCGCTCCGCGCGTCGAACAGGCCGGTCGTCGACGCGTTGGTCACCTCCGCGCCCACCGTGCCCGTCAGCCAGTACACCAGCAGATCAGGCATCAGCAGCAGCGTCCGCGCCGATCCCCACTGCGCCGTCGAACGATGGGCGGCGAGCTGGAAGACGGTGTTGAACGGCAGGTGCTGCAGACCGCTGACGGCGTACAGCTCCCGGGCGTCGCACCCGGCCAGCACCGCCTGGGCGGCAGGGGTGTTGCGGCCGTCCCGGTAGTGGAACGGGATGCCCAGCAGCGCCCCGTCGGAGTCAAGCAGACCGTAGTCCACGGCCCAGGTGTCGATGCCCACCGAGGCGACGGGACCGCCGCGCGCCGCCGCGCGCAGACCGTCCATCATCCCCTGGTAGAGGGAGAGCACATTCCAGCGGAGCCCGTCGGGCAGCCGGACCGGGGTGTTGGCGAAGCGGTGCGCCTCGGTCAGCACCAGCTCGTCGGGGCCGACCCTGCCGGTGATCACCCGGCCGCTGGTGGCACCGAGGTCCACCGCGGCGAACACCGGGTCGTGTCGTGAAGTCGCAGACATGGAAATCTCATCCGATCCGGGCAGGGCCGCGGGGGGGGGGGGGGGCCCGCAGGGGGGGGCGGCGCGCGCGGGCGGCGGCCGGGGGGGGCGCGCCGCCCCCCGGCC
>NZ_JBHXRD010000002.1:331009-357289 GCF_042717325.1 Streptomyces sp. NPDC058637
CCGGGCCTCACCCGGGGTTGGGGCTTGACGTGGAATAAATGAAAATCTCAACCTACCGGCGCGGGGGCGCCCCCGGGTAAACTCCCCGGGGGCGCCCCCGGCCGCACGTGGTCAGCGCAGGAAGGCCGCCGCCACACCGGCGTCGACGGGAATGTGAAGACCGGTGGTGTGTGTGAGGTCCCCACCGGTCAGAGCGAAGACGGCGTTGGCGACGTGCTCGGGAAGCACCTCGCGCTTGAGGATCGTGCGCTGGGCGTAGAACTCCCCGAGCTTCTCCTCCTCGATGCCGTACGTCGCCGCGCGCTGGGCACCCCACCCCGCGGCGAAGATCCCGGACCCGCGCACGACACCGTCCGGGTTGATGCCGTTGACCCGGATGCCGTGCTCGCCCAGCTCCGCCGCCAGCAGCCGCACCTGGTGCGCCTGGTCGGCCTTCGTCGCCGAGTACGCGATGTTGTTCGGCCCCGCGAACACCGCGTTCTTGGACACGATGTAGACGATGTCGCCCCCGAGGTTCTGCGCCCGCATCACCCGCGCCGCCTCCCGGGACACCAGGAACGAACCGCGCGCCATGATGTCGTGCTGGAGGTCCCAGTCCCGGACCGTGGTCTCCAGCAGCGGCTTGGAGACGGAGATGCCCGCGTTGTTCACCACCAGGTCCACACCGCCGAAGGCCAGCACCGCCGCCCTGAACGCCTCGGTGATCTGCTCCTCGGAGGTCACGTCGACCGTCACCGCGACGGCCCGGTCCGGTCCGCCGAGCTCCTTGGCCACCGCGGCGGCGTTCTCCGCGTGGAGGTCCGCGACGACGACACAGGCACCCTCAGCGACGAGCCGCTGCGCGACGGCCCTGCCGATCCCGGACCCGGCGCCGGTGACCAGCGCGACCCGGGTGGCCAGCGCCTTGGGCTTCGGCATCCGGCGGAGTTTCGCCTCCTCCAGCTCCCAGTACTCGATGCGGAACTTCTCGGACTCCTCGATCGGGGCGTACGAGGAGACGGACTCGGCGCCCCGCATCACGTTGATCGCGTTGAGGTAGAACTCCCCGGCGACCCGGGCGGTCTGCTTGTCCTTGCCGAACGAGAACATCCCGACCCCGGGCACCAGCACGATCGCCGGGTCCGCACCGCGCATCGCGGGCGAGTCGGGGGTGGCGTGACGCCCGTAGTACGCGCGGTACGCCTCCCGGTACTCCGCGTGGAGCTCCCCGAGACGGGCCACCGCCTCGTCCAGCGGCGCGTCGGCGGGAAGGTCCAGGACCAGTGGGCTGACCTTCGTCCGCAGGAAGTGGTCCGGACAGGACGTACCGAGGGCGGCGAGTCGCGGATGCTCGGCGCGGGAGAGGAAGTCGAGCACCGGCGCCGTGTCGGTGAAGTGCCCCACCTGCGGACGGTCCGTGGACGCCAGACCCCGGATCACCGGCGCGAGAGCCGCGGCCCGCTCCCGGCGCGCATCCGCGTCAAGGGCCTCCCGGCCGGGCAGCACCGCGCCGAACGGCTCGGGCCTGCCGCGCTCCTCCAGGAACGTCTCCGCCGTACGGATCATCCAGAGGGCGTTGTGCTCGCACTCCTCGGAGGTGTCGCCCCAGGCCGTGATGCCGTGACCGCCCAGGACCACACCGACCGCCCGCGGGTTGGCCTCCTTGACGGCCGCGATGTCCAGACCGAGCTGGAAACCGGGCCGGCGCCAGCCCACCCAGGCCACCCTGTCGCCGAAGCACTCGGCGGTGAGCTTCTCGCCGTCGGCCGCGCACGCCAGCGCGATACCCGAGTCCGGATGCAGATGGTCGACGTGGGCGGCGTCGACGAGGGCGTGCATCGCGGTGTCGATCGACGGTGCGGCGCCCCCCTTGCCGTGCAGGCAGAAGTCGAAGGCCGACACCATCTCGTCCTCGCGCTCCACCCCCGGATACACGTCCTTGAGCGCCCGTACCCGGTCCAGCCGGAGCACGGCGAGACCGGCCTCGGTCAGCGTGCCGAGGTCGCCGCCCGAGCCCTTGACCCAGAGCAGCTCGGCCTCTCCGCCGGTGACCGGATCGGTCTCCGTCGCCTTGGCGGAGGTGTTGCCCCCGGCGTAGTTGGTGTTGCGCGGGTCGGATCCGATCCGGTGGGCGCGCTCCAGGAGCGCGGCGACTTCGGCGTGCGTCGCGGACGTCATGAGGGTTCCTTCGAGGTGGGAGGGCGGGCGGGTGCGCGGGACGTGAGGAGCGGGGCTCAGGCGCCCCAGCCGGCCTGCTCGCCGCCGACCCGGTCGGCGGCGATGCGCTCCTGGTTGCCGGAGGCGAGATAGGCGGCGAACGGGTCACGGGCCAGGCCGAGTTCCTCACGGATCTCGGCGAGCAGCGGGCGTACGTCCGTGTTGAACGCGTCCATCAGTACGCCGTTGGAGGCCAGGACGTCACCGGATCGCTGTGCCGAGGCCAGGGCCTCGGAGTCGATCAGCAGCGCCTTCGCGGTCGCTTCCTGGACGTTGGTCACCGAGCGGATGACGGCCGGGATCTTGGCCTCGATGTTGTGGCACTGGTCGAGCATGAAGTTGACATTGGTTTCCGTCTCCAGACCGCCGTTCTTCACCACTTCGTGCATGATCCGGAAGAGCTGGAACGGGTCGGCGGCGCCCGCCATCAGGTCGTCGTCCGCGTAGAAGCGGGAGTTGAAGTCGAATGCCCCGAGCTTCCCCTCACGCAGCAGGAACGCCACGATGAACTCGATGTTGGTGCCCGGCGCGTGGTGGCCGGTGTCGACCACGACCTGCGCCTTCGGACCGAGCTTGAGGCAGTGGGCGTACGAGGTTCCCCAGTCCGGGACGTCGGTGGTGTAGAAGGCCGGCTCGAAGAGCTTGTACTCGAGCAGCATCCGCTGGTCGTCGCCGAGCCGTGCGTAGACCTCGGTGAGGGCCTGGGCCAGCCGGTCCTGGCGGCCCGAGATGTCGTCCTGGCCGGGGTAGTTGGTGCCGTCCGAGAACCACAGCTTGAGGTCGGGCGAGCCGGTGGCGTCCATGATGTCGACACATTCGAGCAGATGATCGGTGGCCTTGCGGCGGACCTTCGGGTCCGGGTGGGTCACCGAGCCGAGCTTGAAGTCGTCGTCCTGGAAGACGTTGGAGTTGATCGCCCCGATCCGCAGTCCGAGATCCTCCGCGTGCCGGGTGAGCGCCGGATAGTCCTCGACCCGGTCCCACGGGATGTGCAGCGACACCTTGGGAGCGACCCCGGTGTACGCGTGCACCTGAGCCGCGTCCGCCAGCTTCTCGAACGGGTCACGCGGGACTCCGGGCTGGGCGAACACCTTGAAACGGGTCCCGGAGTTTCCGTAACCCCAGGACGGCGTCTCGATGACCTGAGACTTCAGAACTGCCTTGACGGCCGACACATCAGACATGAACACCTCGTAAGCAGAGTCATCCGGCGACCGGTCAGGATCGGGGATGTGAATCGTTTCATCCGGAACGTACGCTAGGGAGGGTCGATGCTGCTAGTCAAGCAGCTAGTCAAGTTTCTTCCGGATTTGAATCAATTCACCGCAAGCGCTTACTATTCCGGTCACTTTGACAGGTGACCAAAAGGTCACATATTTTGGTTCCATGGACGCGGTGTTCAAGGCCCTGGCAGATCCGACGCGACGCGCTCTGCTCGACGAGCTGTTCCGTCAGGACGGGCAGACACTGAGTGCGCTGGAAGCCCGCTTCGACATCACGCGGTTCGCGGTGATGAAGCACCTCAAGCTGCTGGAGGCGGCGGGACTGGTCGTCACCCGACGGCGAGGCCGGGAGAAGTTCCACTTCCTGAACCCGGTGCCCATCCGGCTCGTCCACGACCGGTGGGTGAGCAAGTATGCGGAGCTGTGGGCAGCGGGGCTCAGCGGCCTCAAGAGCCGACTGGAGAATCCCATGGAGAAGGTCTTCGAGATCTACATCCGCACCACCCCCGAGCGCCTCTGGGAGGCGATCACCGACCCCGAGATCCGGAGCAGGTACAACTTCGGTGCCCGCGTGACCTCCGACTGGACCCCCGGCTCACGCTTCGAGATGGGCGCACCCGGTGCCCCCGGCCCGCTGGGGGAGGGGCAGAACCTGGAGGTCGATCCGCCACGCAAGCTGGTCCAGAGCATGGTGGCACTCTGGAGCGACGAGGTGAAGAACGAGGGACCCACCCGCATCACCTGGGAGATCGAGCAGGTCGGCGACTCCTGCCGGCTCACCGTCACCCACGACGAACTGCGCGAGGGCGCCAACGACGAGCTGTACGGCGGCTGGCCGATGATCCTCTCCGGTCTGAAGACCTGGCTGGAGACGGGCGAACTCCTCACGACACCCGGCTCCCTCATGTACTCCGACCGGTAGCCGACGGCCCGGCGGCGGCGGGTGCCGGCCTCCCGCCCCAGGGGGAGCGGCACCCACCGCGCACCGGAACGGTCAGCGACCGGAACCGGACAGGCTCGGCCGCAGCGCCCGCACGAGGGCGAAGAGCCGGTCCTCGTTGCCACTGAGGCCGGCCCTGCGCAGAGCCTCGTCCGCCTCCTCGATCGGTGAGGCGAGCAGCGGCATGTACAGCGGAGCGTCGGCCGGGTCCGCGAGCACGGCGCGGGTGGCCTCCAGTAACCGGACGTAGGCCTGGGCCGCGGCGACTTCTTGATTGCGCATCTCAGCATCTCCTGGTCAGAGGTGTCGGACCGTCAAGCATTCCCCACGGGTCTGACAACGCCCTTTCACCAGGCACGGAATGTCTCAGCCGGGCTCCGTACGCCCCGCGCCGGAGGGCGGCTCGACCTCGAGGAACCGCCGTCGCCGAGGCCCCCGGTACAACAGAGCGGTCCAGCCCAGGCGCCGCAGCACCGCGACGCATCCGGTCAGCGCACCCTCCTCGTCGTGGGCCGCACCACTGCCCGGCGGACCGTCCCACTCCACCCGCACGGTGCCGAAGCGCTCGCCTTCACGCACCCGGTACCCCGTCGCGGCCAACTCCCCCGAGACGCCCACCGCCGACGCCGGTATTCCGGCGGCCTCCAGGGCCAGGGCCACGGCCCGCACCGGCCGGTGCAGCTCCCACCGGGCAGGGACGCCCTCAGGATCCGCGTGATCCGTGTTCGTGAGCCGCCGGATCTGCAACAGGCCCTCGAACGCCGTCCGCACCGCCCCGGCCCGTACCTCCGGCGGCCCGGGATCCGGCGGGCCGTCACCGGTGGCGGGCTCGAACCCGGTCTCCTGCGAAGCCCCCATGGACTGTCCCCTCCGCCTGCGGTGCTGTGCTGGTGAGCCCAGTGTGCGCCGCCCCACCGACAACGGGTGTCAGACCCGGGCCGGCAGCCCACGGGCAACGGGGGTGTCCGGCCCGGTCCGGCAGCCCCGATAGGCTTGGATCCGCCCCGCACACACCGGTCAGCCCCGCACCCACCGGAGGAATCAGGCACGTGTCCGACAACGATTCGACCACCCCGCCCACGACGGAGCAGGACGGCCTGCGGGCCGACTGCGCGAACTGTTTCGGGCTGTGCTGCGTCGCGTTGACCCTGACCGCGTCGGCGGACTTCGCGATCAACAAGAACGCGGGCGAACCCTGTCGCAACCTGCGGGACGACTTCCGCTGCGGCATCCATACCCGGCTGCGGCCGGAAGGCTTCTCCGGATGCACGGTGTACGACTGCTTCGGCGCCGGCCAGAAGGTCTCCCAGGAGACCTACGGCGGCGTGGACTGGCGGCGCGCCCCCGGCACCGCCCAGCAGATGTTCCAGGTCTTCCCGGTGATGCGGCGGCTCCACGAACTCCTCCGGTACCTCACCGAAGCCCTCGCCATGCCCGCCGCGGAGCCCCTGCGCACCGAGCTCCGCAGCGCCCGGGACGCCACCGAACACCTCACCGGCGGCACCGCCGAGGACCTCGCCGAACTGGACGTCTCGGCGCACCGTGACCGGGTCGCCGTCCTGCTGGGCAGGACGAGCGAGCTCGTGCGCGCGACCGTCCCCCGGAGCAGGAAGCGCGGCCACCGGGGAGGCGACCTCATCGGAGCCCGCCTCAAGGGGGCCGACCTGCGGGGCGCCGACCTGCGAGGGGCCTATCTCATCGCGGCCGACCTGCGCGCCGCGGATCTGCGCGGGGCCGATGTCATCGGTGCCGACTTCCGGGACGCCGAACTGTCGGACGCCGACCTGACCGGTGCGCTCTTCCTCACCCAGGCCCAGCTGAACGCGGCGAAGGGCAACGCCACCACGCGCCTGCCCCTGTCCCTCACCCGGCCGACGCACTGGGCAGGCTGAAGGCCGCCCACGCCTCCGGCCCGGGCCCTTGCCGTGAGGTGGGCCCGGGCCGTTACCCCACGCCTCAGCCGTGACGCCCGGGCCCGACAGCCACTCCTCAGCCGTGACGCCGGGGCCCGGTGTCCCCACCTGGCCCGGCGGATGTCCCGTCCTGCTCCAGCGCGGCCTTGAGCCGCTCCAAGGTCGTACGGATGTTGCCACGTTGGAACTCCGCGAAGGTGTGTCCCCGCGTGGCGACACGGTCGAACGCGTTGGCGACGAAATCCGGCCACGCCCGCCGGTTGTCCGTCCAGGTCTCCGTGACCCGGGTGCAACCGCCGACCGCTTCGAAGCGGTACTCCCACAGGGCGATGGCCCCGGGCAGCCGCGGTCGCTTCGCCCCGATCGCGTGCACCCGGAACGCGAACCGCTCACCCGGATCGGCGGCGGTCACCGTGCACCTCGTCGTCCAGCGGAAGGAACCACGCTTGTTGCGGCCCTCGAAGACCATGCCCACGTGGGTGGGCCGGGGCTCACCGATCACTCGCGCACCCCGGTTCTCCGGGCTCCAGCGCCCCATCGCGGTGGGGTCGCTGAGCTGCGCGTACACGGCCGAGGGAGTTGCCTCGACCAGGATGCTGTCCGACACGGACATGATGCGGGGCATAAGCGGTACTCCTTGGTCATGACCGGTCCGCCACTCCACGGAAGCCGGACGGATCATGTGCGAACGGTTGGCGGTGCTGGTTCGTTGGACAGTGTGGCGTACACGCGACAGCGTCCAGGACACCGGACCCGAGGAGCCAGCACATGCCAAGCCCCACCGAAACCGGCCGTACCCGCACCGATCCCGCCGGCACGGCCGACCGCACGCGACTGATCGAACGGCTCATGGGGACGTACCCCCATGTGCCGCGCGAGGCCGTCCTCAAGGAGGACCTGCTGCGTGGAGGCATGGCCTTCGACGAATCCGCCCTCAGCGACAACGAGCACGGTGAGATCAAGCCGAAGTCGTACTTCATCTTCTCCTTCGACCACAGCACCCTGCCGGAGCTCGGTGCCGCCGCCCTGCGCCGCCCGCCGGAGGAGATCGTGCTCACCGGCGGCCCCTACGACCTGCGTCGCACCGTCGTGTCCGTACGGGTCAACCCGGCCTCGCCGTACCGCGTGGCGGCAGGACCCGACGGGGTCCTCGGCCTCTACCTCGACGGGCGGCGCATCTCCGACGTGGGGCTGCCTCCGATGCCGGACTACTACCGGCACACCTTGAGCAACGGCAAGTCCGTGATGGAGGTGGCCCCCACCATCCAGTGGGGCTACCTGATCTACCTGACGGTCTTCCGGGTCTGCCAGTACTTCGGGGCGAAGGAGGAGTGCCAGTACTGCGACATCAACCACAACTGGCGCCAGCACAAGGCGGCCGGTCGCCCCTACACCGGCGTGAAGGACGTGGAAGAGGTCCTGGAGGCCCTCGCCATCATCGACCGTTACGACACGGCGGGGACGACCACCGCGTACACACTCACCGGCGGGGCGATCACCTCCCACATCCAAGGCCGCGACGAGGCCGATTTCTACGGGCAGTACGCCAAGGCCATCGAGGAGAGGTTCCCCGGCCGCTGGACGGGGAAGGTCGTCGCCCAGGCACTCCCCAAGGCCGACGTACAGCGTTTCCACGACTACGGGGTGCAGATCTACCACCCCAACTACGAGGTGTGGGACCGCCGTCTGTTCGAGCTGTACTGCCCCGGCAAGGAGCGCTACGTCGGCCGCGACGAATGGCACCGCCGCATCCTCGACTCCGCCGAGGTCTTCGGCGCGCGCAACGTCATCCCCAACTTCGTCGCGGGAGTCGAGATGGCCGAGCCCTTCGGCTTCCCCACCGTGGACGAGGCCATCGCCTCCACCACCGAGGGGCTGCGGTTCTTCATGTCGCACGGCATCACCCCGCGTTTCACCACCTGGTGCCCGGAGCCCACCACACCGCTGGGCAGGACCAACCCCGACGGTGCGCCGCTGGAGTACCACATCCGCCTGCTCGACGCGTACCGCTCGACGATGGAGGAGTACGGACTGTCCTCACCGCCCGGATACGGCCCGGCGGGCCCGGGCCGAGCGGTGTTCTCCGTCAGTTCCTTCATGGACAGCCTCCCTCCCGAGCCGGCCGAGCTCAGCGGCTGACCCACAAAGGCGGCGGGAGAGAAGGCACTTGACCACGAGTGCGCTCGAAACGATGGAGCAACCGGCACCGCCGCCCAGCGGGGGACGGACCATGAGCGCATCTCCGGTCACACTGATCACCGGCTACGTTGTCCTTCGCCGGGGAAGTCACTGAGCTCGGGGATCGGTTGACGCCCGTAGGGGAGGTGGCCGAGACGCAGCGTTGCGGTCGGCCGACGAGGGCTTCGCAAGGCTTGACGTGGTCGTCGCCGACGTGGGCCCGCCACCCGTGACACCCTCGCGGACGGGGCCCCTGCTGATCAGTGCGGTGCTCCCCGCTCCGACGGAGAGGGGCGGGTGTGTCGTCCTGATCGGTAGCGTCGCCGGTTGCGTCCCCACCCCCGGGCAAGATCTACGGGGCGACCGAATGGGCGGTCACCGGCCTGGCCGAGAACGCCCGGCGCACGGTGACGGGCGACGGCGTCGGCGACCCTGATCGCGCCCGGACGGGTCGGGGATCCCTTCCGGGACGGCCTCGGTTGCCTGCCCGAAGGCCGACTGATGACGGCCAGTCACGTCACGGGCTCCCTCGTGTGGGCCGTCGGGCAGCCCGTGGGCTCGACGTGGACAACGTCATCATCCGGCTGGTTCGCCGCCCCGCCCCGCCCCGCCCCGCCGCGCCCCGCTCCCGCCGGGTAGGACCGGGGCGCGGAACGCCGTTTCGCCGGCGCATCCCCGCTCGGGCCAGGTCAGGCGCGCCACTCCGCGGTACGTTCGGGTGAGGCGTCGGCCAGTGCCTTCGTGATGGTCTCCACGTCGCCCCGGTTCCCGTAGACAGGGGTGCCGGGCTGCTGACGCCAGGACTCGTCCAGATTGCCCGCGTCGACCGTGTCGAAGCCCAGCTCGTCGATGAGGTCCCGTACCGCCTGCTTGGCGGCCGGGTCGTCGCCGGCTACCGGGAGGGCCTGCCGGCCGGGGCTGCCCTGGGGGAGACCGTTGTCGAGGATGTCCTGGGCGTACGTCCCGTTGAACGCCTTGACCACCGGGTGACCGAGCTGCTGCTCGGTCCAGCGGCTCTCCGTCAGCCCGTCCTCGATCGCGGCGATCCGCCCGTCGCGCTGCTGCGGGTAGTAGTTCCCGGTGTCGATGACCGCGACGTTCTCCGCCGCCCCGTCGAAAATCCCCGAGGTCAGGTCCGGGACGGCCTTGAGGGGCACCGTCACCACGACGATCCGGGCGTCGCGGGCCGCCTCCGCCGCCGTGACGGCGGTGGCTCCGGTCTCCTTGACGAGCGCTTCGAGGGTTCGGGGTCCCCGTGAATTGGCGACAGAGACGTCGTGTCCCAGCGCGGTGAGGCGGCGGGTGAGGTTGCCGCCGATGTTGCCCGCTCCGATGATGCCGATCTTCATGGATCCGACCTTCCGATACCGAGTGCGAGAGAGTGAAAGGGTCCTGTCGGGCACCAACTCCGACCGCGCGGAGACTATTCCGCTTCTGCTGAATCGGTTCTTCGGTGGCCCGGACGGGTGGGATCTGCCGGGATGGGCATCTGGAGAGAGGCAAGCGGAATCACAGCGCCCCACTCAAAGGTGGTGCCCGTACTGCACGGTGTGGATGTCAGTTCCCATCAGACAAACTTCGACACGGACGGAGTGGACTTCGTCCTCATCAAATCCACCGAGGGGCGTTTGTACGTCAATCCGAAACTCAAGGTCAGGCCGAGCGGGCCAGGGACGCCGGATACCTGGTCGGCTACTATCACTTCCTATGGCCGGGGCATGCCAAGGAGCAGGCGGAGTATTTCGGCGACAGGACCCCGGAGAAGGCGGGCGACCTCCTCGCCGCCGACTGGGAACAGACCGCTGAGGGAACGCGCGCGAGCAACGCGGACAAGGACCGGTTCATCCGCGAGGTGAAACGCCTCCGGCCGCGCCATCGCGTCCTCCTCTACCGCAACCGCACCTTCCGGCTGAATCACGACACGACCTCGTACGCGGGCGACGGGCTCTGGATCGCCGACTACGTGACGGAGGGCCGGCCGAGGATCGAGGCATCCTGGCGATCCACCAGTACACCGACCGGCCGCTCGACAAGAACGCGGCCGACTTCCCCTCCCGCCGGGCGATGCGTACCTGGACGGAAGCCTGAGGGCCTTCGTCAACACGGGCACCATAGCCATCGGCCAATGGAGTGCCTTTGCCAGCCACTGGTGCAGTGCTCACAGGGATCTCCCGCGGTACGGCTGCGGGGGAGTCCATCCTGGTCGCCGAGTCCGCAATCGGCCGTCGACCGAAGGAGTGCCGCAGTGACGACGAGGGGTGCCTCAGAATCGGTGGAAGCCGATGCTGCCTACCAGGACGAACTTCCCGTCCGGCGGCGGCAGCCGGGGAGGGTGGTCATCACGTGGCTGACCACCACCGACCACAAGACCATCGGCACGATGTACCTGGCCACCTCGTTCCTCTTCTTCCTCGTCGGTGGCGTGCTGGCACTCGTGATGCGCGCCGAGCTGGCCCGCCCGGGCAACCAGATCGTCTCGAACGAACAGTTCAACCAGGCGTTCACGATGCACGGCACGATCATGCTGCTGATGTTCGCGACGCCGCTCTTCGCGGGGTTCGCGAACTGGATCATGCCGCTGCAGATCGGCGCGCCCGACGTGGCGTTCCCCCGGCTGAACATGCTGGCCTACTGGCTCTATCTCTTCGGTTCGCTCATCGCGGTGGCCGGCTTCCTCACCCCGCAGGGCGCCGCCGACTTCGGATGGTTCGCGTACTCGCCGCTCACCGACAGGGTGCGCTCGCCCGGCATCGGCGGCGACCTGTGGATCATGGGCCTGGCCTTCTCCGGCTTCGGCACGATCCTCGGCTCGGTCAACTTCATCACCACGATCATCTGCATGCGCGCCCCCGGCATGACGATGTTCCGCATGCCGATCTTCACCTGGAACGTCCTGCTGACCGGTGTCCTGGTCCTGCTGGCCTTCCCGGTCCTGGCCGCGGCACTCTTCGCGCTGGAGGTCGACCGGAAATTCGGTGCGCACATCTTCGACGCGGCAAATGGTGGCCCACTGCTGTGGCAACACCTCTTCTGGTTCTTCGGTCATCCCGAGGTGTACATCATCGCCCTGCCGTTCTTCGGAATCGTTTCCGAGATCATCCCGGTGTTCAGCCGTAAACCGATCTTCGGCTATGTCGGTCTCGTCGCTGCGACGATCGCCATCGCCGGCCTTTCGGTGACGGTGTGGGCGCACCACATGTACGTGACCGGTGCTGTGCTGTTGCCGTTCTTCTCGTTCATGACCTTCCTGATCGCGGTACCGACCGGTGTGAAGTTCTTCAACTGGATCGGCACGATGTGGAAGGGGTCGTTGTCCTTCGAGACACCGATGCTCTGGTCGGTCGGTTTCCTCGTCACGTTCCTCTTCGGTGGTCTGACCGGCGTGATCCTGGCCTCGCCGCCACTGGACTTCGAGGTTTCCGACTCCTACTTCGTCGTCGCACATTTCCACTACGTGGTATTCGGTACCGTCGTATTCGCGATGTTCGCCGGATTCCATTTCTGGTGGCCGAAGTTCACCGGAAAGATGCTGGACGAACGGCTCGGCAAGATGACGTTCTGGACCCTGTTCTTCGGCTTCCACGGCACGTTCCTGGTGCAGCACTGGCTCGGCGCCGAGGGCATGCCGCGTCGCTACGCGGACTACCTCGCCGCCGACGGCTTCACCGCGCTCAACACGGTCTCCAGCGTCGCCTCGTTCCTGCTGGGCCTGTCGATGCTTCCCTTCCTCTACAACGTGTGGAAGACCGCGAAGTACGGCAAGAAGATCGAGGTCGACGACCCCTGGGGCTACGGCCGTTCCCTCGAATGGGCGACGTCCTGCCCGCCCCCGCGCCACAACTTCCTCACGCTGCCGCGTATCCGCTCCGAATCCCCGGCGTTCGACCTGCACTACCCCGCCGTCCGCGCACTCGAGGAGGAGACGAACCGTCCCGCCGAGTCGATCACCGTGGCGCCCGGGGACAAGCAGGCGCCCGGGGACAAGCAGCTATGAGACAGGCCGGGACGAGGTGCGTCGAGAGGAGGACCGGGTGAAACCCGACAAGGAGAGAACGGCCCGAGGTCTGGCACAGGTGGAGGGCTACCTGCTCTGGAACGCCGAAGTGGAGGAGGCCCGACGCCGGGCGGTCCGCTTCACCGAACAGTTGCCCTGGCTCACGACCGCCCAGCGTGAGGACGTCGAACGCGTCTACGTCACGGACCGGGTGGCCGTCTGCCGTGAATCCCTCACCAGGATCGCCGAGCGGGCCGTCGAACTCCGGGGCGAGTACACCGCACGGTACGACCGGCTGAGAGCACGCTGTGTGGCGGTGTCCGCGCTCACCGTCGGCGCGCTGAGCGGCACCTTCACGGCACTCGCGCTGATCAGCCGTTGAGAGCCTGGTTTCGATCCAGGATTTGAGTAGCTCTGGGTCCTCGGGCTGGTCAGGTGCGCGAGGGTGCCGGGCGAACGGGAGAGCGGGTGTGCGGGGGCTGCGGCGTCGGTTGAGGCCGGAAGCGCGTCCCCCGGGTCGCGTTACGCTCCACTGCCTGTCGTGCCAGGCAGTGGCGCAGGGAAGGACGGTGGCGCAAGCGGGTGGCCGCGGACAAGGGCCTGGAGGGCTCGGAAGTAGTCGTTCGCCGAATGGGCACAGTGACCGCGTCGCGAACGCATCCGGAACCGATCGATACGGCGGACAAGGTCGGTTCCGCCGGCCCGACCCGCCATGCGCAGATCGTGGCATAGCTGCGGAAACTGGTGGAGAGTGCCAGCCGCATCCAGTTCACCATCGGTGACTACGCAGTCGAAGTCGAGCCGATGCGCGAGTCCGGTGGGCAGGACCGGACCGATGACCTGTTCATGGTCAAAAACTCGCTGCTCCGGCTGGCCGATGACAACGGCCTGTCCCACGCGTCGGTGTAGGACGCCCGCTGGGACCGCGTCGAGGTGGACCGGACAGCACCGGGTGGAGGGCGGTCCTTCACCGTTCACAAGATCCTGGCGGCGATCTCCGACTCGGCGGAGCGGTTCGCCGCGGCCCTTACCCCGCCCGAGGGCAAGACGCGCTGGACGGCGGACGAGACCAGGCGCCGGGTCGGGCGACAGGGCGAGAATCCCCGGTCGTCGCATGAGGAGATCAGCGCGATCCACACCCTGGCGGCCGATAAGGAGGTCGCGACCACCGTCACCGGCGACCTGCTGCGGCGGCCGACCGTGGCAGCCCAGGTCAAGCAGGACGACAAGGTCCGCGTCGTTGACACGCTGACCCGCGACGAGCTCGTCGCGGCGACGGTCACCACCGGCCTGCTCCGCGGGCCCGATGTCGTCGTCCGGGCGATGTCGGACGAGACCGCCCGCCACCGGGTCAACCATGCCCAGGTCGCAGGCCCGCGAGCACTTCTTGGACATCAGCTCCGCCGCCCCAGCCATCCGCAGCATCGACCGGCCGGTCGAGTTTCTGGACCTCGTCACCGCCTGCCACCCGTTCGTCGCGGCCGCGGGCCGGGTCGTCCCCGGCGTGCGCGACCGCCAGCCCGGCGGAGACGAACGCGTCATCGTCCATGAGAACGTCGCCCGCGTCCGGGCCACGCTGGACTGGTTGGACACGGCCGTGGACACCGGCAAGGTCGACGGCGAGCCGGCCCGCCTGCTGCAAGGCGAACGGCCGACGCCATGTGCTTCCGCACGCAGATCACCGGCGGCCCAGCGGCATGCCGACAGCATCCGGTTCCAGACTTCTCGTACTCACGAACGCTTGACCTGGAGCGCGCTCCAGATCCGAGTATGGGCGGCATGGATACCAGAGACACCCAGATCGTCCTCGGGACGATGGACTTCGGCACCCGCGTCGCCCCCGACCAGGCCTTCGCGATCCTTGACTCCTTCGTCGCCGACGGCGGTGTCTGGCTCGACACCGCGAACTGCTATTCCTTCTGGACCGACCCCAGCGGTGTCGGCGGCTCCAGCGAGCGTGTCATCGGCGCATGGCTGCGGGCCCGCCCGGGCGCGCGCGACACCGTTCGGATCGCGACGAAGGTCCGCCACAACCCGCTCGTCCCGCACGCGGCGGAAAGCGCCGAAGGACTTTCAGCGCGTGCCATTCACGCGGGTGTGGAGGAGAGCCTGGGGCGTCTCGGAGTTGATCACGTTGATCTGCTCTGGGCCCACGCGGAGGACCGTACCGTGCCGCTGGAGGAAACGGTCAGCGCCTTCGGCGAGTTGGCCGCGAAAGGAGCGGCCCTGCGGGTCGGGGCGGCGAACCATGCCGCCTGGCGCGTCGAGCGCGCCCGGTCACTCGCGCGGGAGCGGGGTGTGGAAGCGTGGACGTCCCTGCAACTGCGCCACTCACTCGTCCAGCCGCGCCCGCTCACCCCTGTCGCGGAGGGCGGCCACCGCATGCTCACCGCCGAGGACCTGGACCTCGCCCGGTCGGAGGGGCTCGCCGTGTGGTCGTACACCTCGTTGATGTGGGGTTCCTACGTGCGCGCGGACAAGCCACTGCCGCCAACCTATGATCACCCCGGGACCACCCGGATACTCGCCGTCCTGGACGAGGTCGCCGGCGAGCTCACGGCCACGAGGAACCAGGTCGTCCTCGCATGGTTGATGCGGCAGGGTATCGATCCCATCGTCGGCGCAAGCCGGGTGGAGCAGATCCAGGAGGCACTTGCCGCACGCCGTGTGCGGCTCGGTGACGAGCACCTGGCGCGCTTCGCCGAAGCGCGGTAGCGGCGTCCGCGAAAGGAGCCTCCATGAATACCCTCACCCCGGCGGCAGTAGCCGACCGTGCCGGCGTGTCCATCGACACGCTGCGGTACTACGAGCGTGAAGGGCTCATCGGCCCGATCCGGCGCTCCGCCGGCGGGCGCCGGGAGTACACCGAGAACGACGTCTTCTGGATCGGTCTGGTCACATGCTTCCGCGAGGCCGGCCTCGGTATCGCGGACCTGCGGGAGTTCGTTGCCATCCTTCGTACCGAGCAACCTCCGCAAGAGCGAGTTGCCTTCCTACGCGAGCGCCACGCCGCCCTGGAACAGCGGGTAGCAGCGTTGCGCCGAGCCATGCAGGTCCTCGACGAGAAGATCGCCTACTACAGCTGACCGGCAGGAGCCCCTGCACTCAGCTCACGTCCTGTGGCGGACAGCGGAAACGCTGTGTACCCGGCCTTGTCGTACGTTCTACGGGCGGGCTGCTCACTCGGCGAATCGGGCTCGGGGCTCGAAGACGGCGCATCAGAGCCCGCGAAGTGGACAGTTCGAATCCTGACCTGGGTAAAGAAACTGCCTCAAGGTTCGAAAACAGGTACTGCCCTCGGCCCCGGGAGTCCTAAGCGGTGTCCGGACTCCCGGGGCCCGGGTCAGTGGAGCACCAGGCAGAACGGATGCCCCGCGGGGTCCGCGAACACCCGCCAGCCCCGCGCGGAGTCGTCCAGCAGGCTCGCTCCGAGCGCCAGCACCCGCTCCTGGGCACTGTCCAGATCGGGAACGCCGAAGTCCGCATGGACCTGCTGCGGATGGGCGGGGTCCGGCCACCGCGGAGGCCGGTAGTCCTCGACCCGCTGGAACCCGAGCACGAAACCGGTGGGAGTGTGCAGGGTCGCCCAGTCCTCGTCCAGGGACCACCGGCCGTCCGGCTGATCGACCCTCCCGCCGAGGACGGCCGCGTAGAACTCCGCCAGCCGCGCCGGATCGGGACAGTCGAGCACCATGCACTGTAGTTCGGCGATCATGGTCGCATCCTAGGAGCCCGCGGTTCCGGTGGGAGACCCGAGGGACGGGATGCGCCGGACCGGCCACCGGGAAAAAAATCGCACCCTCCCGCCTGCCGTCGCCGGGCTGAGGTCACAGGACCGACAACTCCGGGCGCGGTCCCGCCCCCCAGGCCCGGTCGAGCTCGGAGAGATGCGCGGCGAGCCGCTCGGCGTGCGACGAAGGAAGTTCGTCGGTCCGGTGCCCCAGGTGCACGGCGCAGGCCGTCGTGGTGTCGATGAGCCGCTCCACCGCACCGGCGACCCCGTCCGAACCGGCGGAGTGACGGGCCACCGGCGGGAGTTCGGCCGCCGACAGGTCGATGGCCGTACGCGCCGCGGCCAGCGACCTGTAGGCGTCGCGCCGCAGCGCACCCCGTCCGGCGTGGTCCTCGGGCGCTTCCAAAACGTGCCCGAGGTAGCGGTGCGCCGCACCCACCGCCGTGTCCAGCGCGGCGCGCACGCCGTGCCCCCGCCGGCCGGGCAGCGGAAGATGACCGACGAGCAGCACCGTCACACAGGCCAGCAGCGACTCCACGACCCGCCCCCAGGCGGCAGGAGGCTCACCGCCCAACAGGACGAGAGACAGCACGAGTACGGTGACGACCGCTGTCTGTACCGCGAAGTGGCGGGTGGCGACCGGCAGGAGCGCACCGCAGAGCGCGACCGCGCCGACGAGCGGGAGCGGGCCGGACAACAGCCCGGACAGCACCACCATCAGCAGCCCGAAGACCGCCGCGCCGGCGACGGTACCCACGGCCCGGCACAGCACCCGCGAGACCAGCGGGCCCAGATCGGGCTTGACGAGGAAGACGGTCGTGGCGGGCAGCCAGTACCAGTGCTCGTGATGCAGCCACTGCGCCACGACCGTACTCGTCGCGCAGCACACGGCCACCCGCAGGCCGTACTCGCGTCCCGCGGGACTCCACGCCCGCCTCGGAACCGAACCGTCGGGGCGCCCCTTCGCCGTTTCCGACGGCGCGCCTTCGGGCCGGTCGAAGACCGCCGCGGCCCGCAGCAGGGCGTCGTCCAGAGCGCGCAGCCCGGCATCCGTCCGCGCGGGGGCGGGCAGCGGGCCGCAGGAACCGCCCGTGCGGACCGCGTCCGCCAGCCTGCGGGGACCCTCCACGAGACGGCCGGGCAACGGCACACCGGCCCAGGCCAGTGCGGTAGCTGCCTCGGCCAGCGGAAAGGCCGCCGCGTACTGGACATGCAGCCGGCGCTCGGCGGCCGAACTCGCACGCCGGCGCAACCGTGGCCCGCCCAGCGCGTCCTGAGCCTGGTCGAGTGCGGCGCTCAGCGCGGCCCGCCCGGCCAGGGCCCGCGGACCGCCCGTCGCTCCGAGGAGCCGGGACACGGCCTCGTAGACGGCGGCGACCGCCTCCCGTTCCCCGTCCAGCCGGTACGGTCCGTTGCCCGGCCGACCCGGCGAGGGGAGCACCAGACGCAGCACCAGGAGCCAGCCCGCACCGACCAGGAACAGCAGCGCACGCACGGGCCCGGGCTCCGGCAGCGGCATTCCGGCCCCGATCACCGCCGCGACCAGCACCTGCGTCCCGCACGCGGAGGCCACCGGACCCGTCGAACTGAACGCCCCGGCGACCAGCCCCAGGAGCCCGAACACCAGCGGCAGCACGAACACGGACCGGCCGCCGCCCGCGGCGGCCGCGATCAACGTGCCGAACAGCAGCCCCGCCGCACCGGCCAGCGCCGGAACTCCCAGCCGGGTCACCGCGGCGCGCCTGCTGCCGGGCCGGTCGTTGATCCCGGCCAGCATCGCGCCAAGCGCGGCCGGCACCCCCGCCGTCGGCCGGTCGGCCAGCACGGCAACGAGCAACGGCACCGAGGCCAGGGCCCCACGCAGCACCGCGTTCCACGGAACCGGTCCGCGCTGGGCCCGCAGCACATGCCCGAGCCACGGAGGGAGGGGAGGAAGACGAGAGGGAAAAGCGGGTGTGAACACCTGGCTCCTGTCCGCGCGGGAATGCGTCACATCGCCGGCGGACGCCTTCGGCCTGGGCGTGACCCCAGCCTAGATCCTGTACGTGGAGCGGGTGCTACCTGATCGTTTCCGCGGTGTGAAGGTGTGAAGGACCGCCGACGTCACAGCGAAGTGCCGAAGTTCTGCGTCCACACCGGGCCGCCCGAGGAGTCCACCCGGCCTACGCCGATCTCCTTGAACGCGCAGTTGAGGATGTTCGCCTTGTGACCGGGACTGTTCATCCACGCCTCCATCACCGCGGCGGCCGTCGGCTGGCCCTTGGCTATGTTCTCGCCGTACGTGCTCCAGCGGTACCCGGCCGCAGTGATGCGCGCGCCGGGATCCGTACCGTCCGGCGAGGTGTGCGAGAAGTAGTCCCGCTCCACCATGTCCGCGGAATGACGTGACGCCGCCGTCGCCAGCTGGTCGTCGGTACCCACCGCTCCGCAGCCCTCCTTCGCACGCTCGGTGTTGACCAGGTTCATGACCTCCTCCGCCACGGAGTCGGAGGTGGGCCGCGCGGGTTCGGGCACGGCGGACGGCTTCGAGGAGGTCCTGCGAGGGCTGGGCACAGCCTTGGGTGTGGGGGAGGACTTCTTCCCGGCCTCGGTCTTCGACGACGAAGGCGTCGGGGAGCCCGACGAGGGAGAGGGCGACGGCGAGGCGCTCGGAGGCGCCGACGTGGTCTCCGGCGCCGACGGGCCCGTCGGAGGCGCGACGGCCGTGGCACCTCCGACGGGGCCGTCGTCCCCGTCATCCGTGTAGAGGTGCACCGCCGCGCCACCGCTTCCCAGTGCCGCGACCGCCACCAGTCCGGCCACCACGGTGGTGCGGCGCCGCCGCCTGACCTCGCCCCGGCGCCGCTCGGCACGTCCCGGCCGCCCCGACAGCCGTGCGACCTCGCCGTGTACGTCGCCTGCCGGGACGAAGTCCGCCGGCCCGGTGGCGGACGCCACCAGGGGAACCAGCGCCAGCCCCACCAGCAGGCCCTCGGCCGGGACCAGACCGGACCCGTGCCCCGAGCAGACCGTGCAGTCCCGTGCGTGACGCGCCAGACGCTTGCGCCAGAGAGCGGACGGCATACCGTCCCACTGCGCGGTGAGGTCCTCGAGCAGGATGCAGCGCGGGTGGGCCGCCAGCACACGCACCACGACTCTGGCGGCCTCCAACTGCGCCTTCATCCGCTGCACACGGACCGCGGTGTGCTGCGGGGAGAGGTCGAGTGCCTCGGCGACCTCGGCCCGGGAAAGTTCACCGGCCGTCTCCAGCCACCACAGGGACAGCAGCGCACGATCGTCCTCGTCAAGCCATCGCGTGGCCTCGGCGGCCTCACGGCGCTGCCCCGTCAGACCGAGGCGGACGATCGTCAGCTCCACGAAGTCCGCCGCGGGATCGACGACGTCGTACGCGCCTTCCGTCGGGTCGGTGGATATCTCCCCCGCCCTGCGCCCGCGCCGGTGCCCGCGTATCTCGTTCATGGTGATGGCAACGAACCAGGAGCGGAAACTTCCCGGGGTGCGCAGGGACGGCAAGCCGCGGAGCATGCGCAGCACACTCTCCTGCACCACGTCGTCGACATCGGCATGACCGTTCAGCGCACGGCCGACGATGTTGTAGACCAGAGGCAGATACGACGCGACGAGCCGGTCCCGGGCCTGCTGGTCCCCCTTCTGAGCCGCCTTGATCAACGCCGACTCGCGTGCCTCGCCCATACAGTGCTCACTCTTCCGGGATCCTGTTCCGTCACTTCCCACACTCGGGAGACGCTGTGCGGCGGGGACGATAACAGGAATCCGGCCACCTGGTCGGGAACCCCTCCCGGATCCGGGTACACCACATGCCGGACCCCGGGGCCGGCACCAGGCCTGCCACGGGATCCGGCACGCACGGAAACTTCTACGCGACGGCCGCGACGGCTTCCGGGGTCACCCGAATCAGGGACGGGGAGGACTGTCCGGTCCCTGGCCCTTGCCGAACTGCTGCCGCAGCTTCTCCTGGCCGGTGTCGACGTGCTTGCCGTACTTGCCCTGAGTCCGTCCGTCGATCATGTCACCGGCCTTGTCGGTGCCCTTCGAGGCCTGGTCCTCGTGGCCCTTGAGCATCTTCTTGATCTTGTCCAACGCGGACATGGCATTCCTCCTGGACTCGGCGTCCCCCGCCCATCAAGGGTCACCGCACATGGCCCGGACCGCATCCGCGCACGGCCGCGGGGCGGGTCCGTACCGATGCGGAGGTGTGAAGGAGGCGTGGATGGGCAGATACCGGATGACCAGGGAGGTGGTGGCCGTGGGCCGCATCCGGATCGTCCGCCGTCCGCAGCCCCCCACGGGGCCGCCCCCGCTGGACCTGCGCACACCGTCCGGACGGATCCTTCCGTACTGACCGCCGGCCCGTCCCCGCTCCGGCGCCGTCGTCCGGTGCGGGGGAGGCGGAGCGGTGAGGTCTGCCATGAGTGATCCTCGACAGTCACCGGACGAGCGGCTGCAGACAGACCGGCCGCACTCGGCCCGCGTCTGGAACTACCTCCTCGGAGGCAAGGACAACTATCCCCCCGACGCCGCGGCGGGCGAGATGATCCTGAAGGCGTTCCCCGACATCGCGGGAATCGCACGTGCGCAGCGTGCCTTCCTCGCCCGTGCCGTCCGTTTCCTGACCGGCGAAGCGGGGGTCCGGCAGTTCCTCGACATCGGGACGGGCCTGCCCACCGCGAACAACACGCACGAGGTCGCCCAGTGGATGGCTCCCGAGTCCCGGATCGTGTACGTCGACAACGACCCGCTCGTGCTGACCCACGCCAGAGCCCTGCTGACCAGCACACCCGAAGGCACGTGCGCGTACATCGACGCGGACGTGCGGGACACCGGCCGAATCCTCCGCGAGGCTGCCCGGACCATCGATCTCAACCGGCCCGTCGGCCTGACCATGCTGGGCATCATGGGCCAGCTCCCCGACGAGGAGAACCCCTGGGGCCTCGTCCGCGAACTGCTGGCAGCTCTCCCCGCGGGCAGCTACCTGGCCCTCGCCGACGGCACCGACACCAGTGAGACCATGACCAGGGCCATCGAGGCGTACAACGCGCATTCGGCGAGCCCCTACCATCTGCGGAGCCCGGCGCGGATCGCCGACTTCTTCGAAGGGCTGGACGTGGTCGAGCCGGGCGTGGTCAGGATCTCGGACTGGCGCCCCGACCCCGGCCGGAGCGGCGACCTCGCGCCGAGCCACGCGGTCGGCGCCGTGGGGCGCAAGCCCTGAGACGAGGCACACAGCCCCGCCGCGAGCGTGCGCGCGGAGCGTAAGCTCCTGAGGCATGATCGATCATTCGGCGCAGGCCCCGTCCGCACGGCAGACCAACTGGGCGGGAAACATCACGTTCGGCGCCCGAAGGCTCCACACACCCGCCACAGTGGCCGAGCTCCAGGCCCTCGTGGCCGCGGGGACAGCGGTACGGGCGCTGGGCACCGGCCACTCCTTCAGCACCGTGGCCGACACCCACGGCGACCTGATATCGGTCGCCGGTCTGCCCCGCTCCGTCGAGATCGACCCGGAGGCCAGGACGGCGACGGTGAGCGCCGGGCTGCGCTTCGGGGAACTCGCCGGCATCCTGCACCGTGGCGGACTGGCCCTGCACAACCTGGGCTCACTGCCCCACATCTCGCTCGCCGGTGCCTGTGCCACCGGCACCCACGGATCAGGGGTCGGCAACCGCTCGCTGGCCGGTGCCGTCCGGGCACTGGATTTCGTCACCGCGGACGGCACGCAGGCGACGCTGGAGCGCGGTGACGCCGACTTCCCGGGGGCCGTGGTCTCCCTGGGGGCGCTGGGCGTGGTGACCCGCCTGACCCTGGACCTCGTGCCCGCCTTCGAGGTGCAGCAGTGGGTGTACGAAGGGCTGCCCGAGGAACAGCTGCTCGGCCACTTCGACGAGGTGATGTCCGAGGCTTACAGCGTCAGCGTCTTCACCGACTGGCGCGGCGGCCCGATCGACCAGGTGTGGCTCAAGCACCGGGTCGGCGAGGAGGGGCCGCGCACCGCGCCGTCCGAATGGCTCGGTGCGACACCGGCGGGCAGGCCGAGGCACCCGGTTCCCGGGATGCCCGCCGGGCACACCACGGAACAGCAGGGCGCCCCCGGCCCCTGGCACGCCCGGCTTCCGCACTTCCGGCTCGAATTCACCCCGAGCAACGGCGACGAGCTGCAGTCGGAGTACTTCGTCGCCCGGCGCGACGCCGTGGCGGCCTACGAGGCGCTCGACCGGATCAGGGAGCGCATCGCACCTCTGCTGCAGATCGGCGAGATCCGGACGGTGGCCGCCGACGACCTGTGGCTCAGCCCGGCACAGGGCATGGACGCCGTGGCCTTCCACTTCACCTGGGTGCCCGACACCGCCGCCGTCACGCCCGTCCTCGGAGCCATAGAGGAAGCGCTGGCGCCGTTCGGTGCCCGGCCGCACTGGGGCAAGGTGTTCACCACCCCGCCCGGTACGCTGCGCCGCCTGTACCCCCACTATGCCGATTTCGAGCGGTTGGCCGCCCGCCTCGATCCCACCGGCACCTTCCGCAACGCCTTCCTGGAGCAGCACTTCCCCCGTACCGGCGACGGCTGCGACGGTCAGGGCGCCGGCTGAGGCCGACGGCAGGGGGAGTCAGGCCGAACCGAGCCCCTTCCGGAGCTCGGCGGCCCGGTCCTTCCTCGCCTGCTGCGGTGCGAGTTCCTCCACCAGAGTGGCGAGCTCCTCACACGCCAGCTCCGTCTCGTACCGGATGTTGTTGTGCTCGGTGACGATCGCGGCCAGCAGGAGCGCGGTGAGGGCGACGCTCCCGTTGAGGATGCTGAGGTTGAGCATGACCTCGAGGACGGTGTGGCCGGCGAACGG
This sequence comes from Streptomyces sp. NPDC058637, assembly GCF_042717325.1. Taxonomy (NCBI): domain Bacteria; kingdom Bacillati; phylum Actinomycetota; class Actinomycetes; order Kitasatosporales; family Streptomycetaceae; genus Streptomyces; species Streptomyces sp. NPDC058637. Next base: position 354,041 of record NZ_JBHXRD010000002.1, read on the forward strand.
GCCCACCCCGTCGGTTCCGGCGACGATCGCCATGACGGACATCACGAGGGCGCACGGGGCGCTGCCGGCCAGCTGGAAGCGGAGGGCGGCCCAGATGATCACGGGGAAGAGGAGGTAGATCATGGACAGCGAACTGCGGGTCGCGACGACCGTGATCCCCGCGGCGACGACGGCCAGTGCCCCCGCCTCCATCCACGGGTCGTTCAGCCGGGGCACGCGTGCGTTGCGCAGGACGAGCAGCAGGGGGGTGACCATGAGGACCCCCATGGCGTCCCCCGCCCACCAGGCGGACCAGACCGACCAGAAACTCGACCCGGGGAGATCGCCGGTCAGCAACAGCCCGCCCGCACCGGAGGTCGCGCTGATCAGCATGCCGCCCATCGCCCCCAGGAAGACCAGCACGACACCGTCGCGCAGTCGGTCCAGCTCCTCGCGGAAGCCCACCGCGCGCAGGGCGAGGTAGGAGCAGACCGGGGCCAGCGTGCTTCCCGCCGCGATACCGAGGCCGGAAAGCGTCAGACCCCGGCTCAGGGAGATCACCGTAAGCAGGGTCCCGAGGGCGATTCCCGGCCAGATCCGGAGCCCAAGACACAGGAGTGCCGCCAGGGCGATGCCCGTGGGCGGCCAGAGCGGGCTGACGACGGAGCCCTCCACGCTCACCTGTCTGAGAAGACCGATCCGTCCGGACGCGTAGTAGGCAGCGGCGATGCCCAGCATCTGCAGTACGGCCACGGCCCGGCGTCTCGATGCCTCACTTCGGATCACGCACCTCATCAGACACCGCGCGTGGCGGCAGGCGGCCGTGACACGCGCGGCGCGTCCTCACCTCGGTCCGGTGGGGACGGGGCCGTGCCGCAGGACGAGAACCGCCGCGTCGTCCTCGTGGCCGGTGAGCACCGCGGCCCGGAGCACCGCCTCCGCGAGCTCCTCGGCGGTGTCGCCGCAGTGCGCGTCCACCAGACGTCTGATCCGCTCCAGCCCGTCACCGATCGACAGCGAGGGCCCCTCGATGACCCCGTCGGTGAGGAGCACGAACGCGCCCTCGGCGTCCAGCGTGCGCCGGGTGACCGGGTACTGCTGGCCGGCCTCGATACCCAGGGGCAGGCCGCCGGCGTCCGAGGTGATGCCCGAACGGCCGTCGGCGGTGGCCCAGACGCTCGCGACATGACCGGCCCGGGCACTCCGCAGATCGCGGGTCACCGGATCCAGCCGGAAGAACGTGCAGGTGGCGAAGAGGCTGGAGCCCATCGAGAGGATCAGGTCGTTCGTGCGGCCCATGACCTCACCGGGATCAGCCGCCGTGCTCGCGATGGCCCGCATGGCGATCCGTATCTGCCCCATGAAGGCGGCAGCCTCCACGTCATGGCCCTGGACGTCGCCTATCGCCAGGCCGAGCGAGCCGTCGGGGAGCAGGAACACGTCGTACCAGTCGCCGCCGATGTCCAACCCGTGGCGGGCGGGGGCGTAGCGCGCCGCGGTCTCCAGACCCGGGAAGGAGGGCAGCGCGACGGGGAGCATATTGCGCTGGAGTGCCTGGGCGAGCTCCACCCGTGCCTGGTGCAGCTCCACCTCCTGCCGGGCGCGGGCGGTCAGGTGCTGCAGCGTGCTGAGCAGTTCCTCGGCGCTCGCTGATCGGGGAGTTCGACGCCGGTTCATGGGCCGCTCCGCGGTGCGATAGTTCCTGCATCCTATTTCGAAGCGAACGCTCCTGCGAGTGCTGCGGTGCCAGGGCCCCTCCAGGGTACGGATGCCCGCGTGGACAGGATCTCGTCGGCCGGTTCAGCCGGCCCGGCTCAGCGACTCGGTGAGCCGCCCCAGGGTCTCCTGGAGCGCGAGGACCTCCTGGACCGACATCCCCGTGGCTCCGAGGATCGTGCGCGGAACCGGCAGCGCGCGCTCACGCAGCCCGGCCCCGGCCTCGGTGAGGTGGACCGTGACCGACCGCTCGTCCTCGGCGCTCCGCTCACGGCGGACGAGTCCGGCCGATTCGAGCCGTTTGAGCAGCGGGGAGAGCGTCCCGGAGTCGAGGTGCAGCCGCTCGCCGATCATCTTGACGGGCAGCGGGCCGTGTTCCCACAGGACCATCATCGCGAGGTACTGGGGGTAGGTGAGGCCGAGATCCCTGAGCGCGTCCCGGTAGATGCCACCGAAGGCGCGTGAGGCCGCCTGCAGGGAGAAGCAGACCTGATGGTCCAGCCGGAGCAGCTCGGTGTCAGGCAGGTCGGTCAGCTCGGGATCGGAGGTCGGCGGTGGCGTCATGGATCCAGAGTAGCGTGCCGTCCGTCATTGAGTTGTGCGCAATTAAGTTATGTGCAATCCTTCTGGAGGTGGCCGGCCCGCGGTCACCGTCGTACGAGAGAAGGTCACTCCATGGACGCGCTGTACACCGCTGCCGCCACCGCGAACGGCCGTGAAGGCCGGGCAGTGAGTTCGGACGGCCGGATCGACCTCGCGCTCGCCCTGCCGCCGGCCCTCGGGGGCAACGGCGAGGGCACCAACCCGGAACAGCTGTTCGCCGCCGGATACGCTGCCTGTTTCGCCAGCGCGATGAGCTCGGTCGCCCGCGAGATGAAGGTCGACACCAAGGACGTCTCCGTGACGGCCGAGGTCTCGATCGGCAAGGACGACACGGGCTTCGGCCTCGCCGTCGTGATGCGCGTCGAGCTGCCGGAGGCGCTGGAGGGGGAGACCGGCCGCCGACTGGTCGACGCGACGCACGCCTACTGCCCCTACTCCAAGGCCACGCGCGGCAACATCGAGGTCGAGCTCGTCATCGAATAGCGCACCCGATTCCCCTCACCCGCGGGGTGAGGGGAATCGCCGGGCAGGGGAGACAGGAGTCGAACCTGCGGCATCCGGTTTTGGAGACCGGCGCTCTGGCCTCTGAGCTACACCCCTTCGGCGCCCTCAGCCTGGCAGTCGTGCCGGTCGCGGACAACAGGTTTTCGGCGGACCCGGTCCGATCCCCGGTCCGCCCCGCACCGGTCCACAAGGACCGCGTACACTCGGCTCCCGTTTCCGCTGATTGGCGGGCATAACCGATCGATGGGCAGTTCGACGTGAGTTTCGCAGACAGATCCGACGCACCGATCTACGCCGGCCTCGTGGAGGAACAGGGCGATGTCCCGGCAGAGGTGCGCAGGGTGGCCGAGCAGACTCTGCGAGAGGTGGACCGCGCACTCGACTTCAGCTCGGTGCGCGCTCCGGCGTCCTTCCGGTAGTTCCCTGCCGTAGGGGCTGCGCCGGGCC